>NZ_JBHYXZ010000282.1:0-4965 GCF_042752395.1 Actinosynnema sp. NPDC059335
CCCCACAACGCCCCCGCGTCACCCCCCCCGGGGTCCCTATCGCCCCCGGGCCCCCCCCCGGGGCCCCGGGGGGGGGCCCCCGGCCGCTTTACCCCCGGCCCCGGGGAAACGACGCAACCCCATTCGCCCGGACGGCTCGCCGAACTGCTCCGGCGGCGCGTCGAAGGCGTCGAACGCTGAACCGGAACCGCCCGATCAGCGCTGCGAATCCACCAGCACACCCGCCAACGCCATCAAAACCAGCACCAGCAGGCCCAGCACCGCGCCCGCCCACGTCGCGACCACTCCGAACATGGCGTTCCTCCTGTTCCCCGACTCGCCACTCCAGAGTCACCCGCGAATTCGTCATCCGACATCGGCCACTGGTGTGTTTCGGTAGGCGTTCGGGTCAGCCTGTCGGTTGACCTCCCACCCGACCGGGGTCGGACGCGCGCACCGCACCGAGCACCTACGGTGAGGTCCCGTGGACAGCACTCACCTCGGCTGGCGGCCCCTGCTCCGCCGCCAGTGGCCGCTGGCCTGCGCCCTGCTCTTCCTCCTCGGCGGCGAGCTGCTCGACGAGGCCCGCTGGTGGCAGCTCCCCGGCTCGGCCGTCGTGTGCGCGCTGGCCGTGCTCGCGCCCAGGCGCCCATTCGACGCCGCGCTGACCGCCGCCACGGCGGTGGCCGCGAGTTCGGTGGTGCTGCGGGTGGTGGACGTCGCGCCGGTGGTGCCGCTGGTCAGCGGCCTGGTGATCTCCGAGACGGCGGCCGTGATGGCGGTCGTCGCGGTGGTGGTGCGGCAGGCGCCGCTGGTGCGCGCCGCGGTGGCGGTGGTCGTGCTCGTCGTGGTGGCCGGGGTCTCGCAGGCCGTGCGCCCGGACTACTGGTCGCGGTACTGGCCGGGGACCTACGACGGGCCGGGTCCGTGGCAGCAGGCCCTCGGCGGGGCGGTGCTGCTGGCGCTGTCGGTCGGCACCGGGTTGTACTTCCGCGCCCGCGACCGGGAACGCGCGACCGCCGTGCGGGCGGAGGTCGCGGCGGCGCAGCACGCCGAGCGCATGGCGCTGGCGCGCGAGCTGCACGACGTGATCGCGCACTACGTGACCGGGATGGTGGTGCACGCGCAGGCGGCCCAGGCCGTGCCCGCGGCGGCGGGCGAGGCGCTGCCGGTCATCGTGCGCAGCGGCAACGAGGCGTTGGCCGAGATGCGCCGCCTGGTCGGCACGCTGCGCGGCGCCGAGGCGGACGCGCCGACCGCGTCCAGCGACCTGGCCGACGACGTCCGCGGCGTGGTCGAGCGGTCCGGTCAGCCCGTGCGGCTGCACGTCGACCTGTCCGCGCCCGTGCCGCCGTCGCTGGGCCGTTCCGTGCTCCGGCTGGTGCAGGAGTCGTTGACCAACGCGCGGAAGCACGCCGAGGGCGTGTCCTCGGTGGACGTGTCGGTGTCGGTGTCCGACGGCGTGGTGCACGTCGTGGTGGCCGACGACGGGCGGCAGCGGGCCGCGCCGGTCGGCGGGTCCGGCGGGTACGGGTTGGTGGGCATGCGCGAGCGGGTCGAGCTGCTCGGTGGCGAGTTCCACGCCGGCACCCGGGCCGGCGGCGGTTGGGAGGTGCGCGCCGCCCTGCCCGTGGTGCGGTGACGCGTCAGCCCGTGGTGGGCCGTGCCGCGGGCAGCTCCGCGGGCAGCGGGTAGGTGAAGGCTTGCGCCGGGTCCTCCAGCGCGAGGTGGCGGTCGGCCACGGGCCGCCGGGGGCGTGCGCCCCGGTCCTGGTCCGGGATGCTCGGCCGGTAGTCGCCGAGCCAGGTGGTGACGTCGCCGGAGAGCCGCGCGTTCTCCGCGTGCAGCTCGCGGACCTGGTGCTCCAGCTCGGCGATCCGCGCCTCCGCGTCGCGGTGCACCCGGACGATCGTCCACAGCATCTCGTACGCGCTCGACTCCGGGTCGCGCTCGTCGGCGTCGGGCGTCGCGTCGTCGGCCGCGGGGGTGTCCTCCGGGACGGGCAGGCCGTGCCCGCGGGCCCATTCCGGGCCGCCGATCATCGTGGTGGTGATGTCGTCCACCGACGGGTCGAGCCAGGCCGGGGCCGGTTCGCCGGTCTCCTCGCCGGTGACCAGGCCGTGCAGGTGGCGCGCCGTGGCCAGCACCTGCGCCGCGTGCTTCGGGTGCACGGCGTCGTGGACCAGGTCGGCGATCCGCTCCCACGGCGGCACGCTCTCGGTCCGGGCGTGCTGGCCGATCCACCGGTTCAGCTCTGCGCGCACCGCGCCGAGCGAGCGCCCGTGCGCCCAGTGCCCGGGTGTTCGGGCCGCCCGGCGCAGCACCCGCCGGTACGCGGTGCCCATCCGGCCGTGCTCGTCGACCAGGTGCACCAGCAGGAACAGGGCGAGCCAACGACGTTGCCGGGACAGGCCCGGATCGGAGAAATCCGCCTCGGAGCGCAGGACCGCCACCGCGGGCTGACCCTTGCCGCGCCGTTCGCCGGATTGACCACCACTTCCACCGTTACGAGCCACCAGTCACTCCTTCGCCGGATCAGCGGGACGACCACCTCTCCCAACGTTCCGGAGATTACGTCCGTTCGGCGGGTGAACACCGCCCGAAAAGGTCAAACCCACTGTTCGGGTTACCTCGCCAGGCGAGTGCCGCCACGTTGTGTGTAGCTCGAACGAGTGCGGCAGGATCGGGCCCATGTCGCTCCGCCTGCACGCCCCAGTGGTCCTGCCCTGCGATCCCACCTGCGCCGTCCTGCGCGACGCCGTGGTCGACGTGGTCGACGGCCGCGTGACGCACGTCGGCCCGGCGGCCGACGCGCCGGAGTTCACCGGCGAGGTCCGCCGGTTGAGCGGGATCCTGCTACCCGGTCTGGTGAACGCGCACGCGCACAGCCCGATGGTGCTGCTGCGCGGCATGGGCGGCGACCTGCCGCTGCTGCGCTGGCTGCGCGAGGCGATGTGGCCCGCCGAGGCGAAGATGAAGCCCGAGGACATCCGCGTCGGCATGCTGCTCGGCGCGGTGGAGATGCTGCGCAACGGCGTGACTACGAGCGCGGAGATGTACTTCCACGGCGAGCAGCTCGCGGACGCGGTGCTGGCGGCCGGGTCGCGGGTGCTGTTCGGCGCGGCGATCATGGACCTGCCCGGCATGCCGTGGCGGCCGATGACCGACGAGATCACCCGGTGGATCGACGCCGACGGGCTGCGGTTCGGGCCGGACGAGCGGGTCGAGCTGGGCTACGGGCCGCACTCGGCGTACATCCTGTCGCCGGAGGCGCTGGGCGAGGTCGCGGGCGAGGCGCGGGACCGGGGCGCGTTGGTGCAGGTGCACGTCGCCGAGTCGGCGGAGGAGGACCTGGAGCAGCGCGCGTCGCACGGGTCCGTGCCGAAGCTGCTGGAGCGGGCCGGTGTGCTGGGCGGGCGGGTGCTGTCCGCGCACTCCGTGCACCTGTCGCCCGAGGACGTGGCGATCTACGCCCGGCACGGCGTCGGCGTGGCGCACTGCCCCGGCTCGAACACCAAGCTGGCGTCCGGCATCGCACCGCTGCGGTCCTACCTGGACGCGGGCGTGCGGGTCGGGTTGGGCACGGACGGCCCGGCGTCCAACGACGACCTGGACCTGTTCGAGGAGGCCCGGTTGGCGGCCCTGCTCGCGCGGGTGACCTCGGGCGACGCGACCGCGCTGCGGGCGGCGGACGCGCTGCTGCTGGCCACGCGCGGCGGTGCGGCGGCGTTGGGCCGGGACGACCTGGGCGCGCTGGAGCCCGGTCGGTGGGCCGACGTGGTGCACGTGGACGTGGACGACCCGGCGTTCGCCACCGGGTTGGACGCGCCGGACGAGCAGGTGCTGGCCAACCTGGTGTGGGCGTCGGGCACGCGGCGGGTCAAGGACGTGTGGGTGGCGGGCAGGCAGGTCGTGGCCGACGGCGAGACCACGAACGTGGACCGGCGTGAGGCCCAGGCCGGGGTCCGGGAGGCGGCGGCGCGGCTCCGGTAGCGCGCCGGCGTCACCCGTTGGGGTTCACCTTCACGGGACCGGTCGGGGCCTCGGGCGCACGACGACCTCGGTGACGTGGGCGTCGTCGTCGGCGTGCACGGCGGTGGCGACGGCGCGGGCGACGGAGTCCGCGGTCAGGTAGAGGTGCGGCTGGTAGTCGCCGCTCTCCTGGGCGCGGACGCCGCGCTGCATGTCCGTGTCGACGCGTCCGGGGTGGACGGACGTGACGCGCAGGTCCTCTTCCTCGGCGCGCAGGACGTCGGCGTAGGCGCGGAGGGCGAACTTGCTCGCGGCGTAGACGCCCCAGTCGGCGTTCGCGCGCAGGCCCGCGCCCGAGTTGATCAGCACCACGTGGCCGCGGGCGGCGCGCAGCAGCGGCAGGGTCAGGCGGGTCAGCTCGGCGACGGCGACGACGTTGAGGTCGAGCGTGCGGCGCCAGACGTCGGCGTCGGCTTCGGCGAGGGGGCCGAGTTCGGCGATGCCCGCGCTGTGCACGAGCACGTCCAGGTGGGTGAGGTCGGCCGCGGCGGCGGCCAGGGCGGTGGTGTCGGTCAGCTCCACCGGCCAGGGCCGGGCGGAGCCGAGCGACTCGGCGAGCCCGGCCAGCGCGGCCTCGTCCCGCCCGCCGAGCAGCAGGTCGTGCGTCGGCGCGAGGGCACGTGCGACGGCCGCGCCGATGCCGCGCGAGGCACCGGTGACCAGGGCGACGGGTCGACTCATACCCCGACCCTATCCCCGTGAACCCTACCCCCACGCCGGGTGAGCCCAACCCCGGAGCCGCGAGAGTCCAACCTCCACGGCGCGTGAGTCCAACCTCCACGACCTGTGAGTTCAACGCTCAGGCACCGGCCCCGCGCCGGGTGCGGGGTAATCAGGGGGTCCCCAACTTGGGGACTCGCGCGCCCCAACGTTGGGGCTGGGTGGCTTATAAAAAAAAACCCACCCCCCACACACCAACAAATCGGGGTGTGGGGGGGGGGGGGGTGTGGGGGG
>NZ_JBHYXZ010000283.1:1432-3044 GCF_042752395.1 Actinosynnema sp. NPDC059335
ATGGTGTCTGGTTGTTCTTTGAGAACTGCACAGTGGATGCGAGCATCTTTGTGGCAAGTTATTAAGGGCACACGGTGGATGCCTTGGCACCAGGAGCCGATGAAGGACGTAGGAGACTGCGATAAGCCTTGGGGAGTTGTCAACCGAGCTGAGATCCAAGGATTTCCGAATGGGGAAACCCGGCCCCAGTCATGTGGGGTCACCCACGTCTGAACACATAGGGCGTGTGGAGGGAACGCGGGGAAGTGAAACATCTCAGTACCCGCAGGAAGAGAAAACAACCGTGATTCCGTGAGTAGTGGCGAGCGAAAGCGGATTAGGCTAAACCGTATTCGTGTGATACCCGGCAGGGGTTGCGTGTGCGGGGTTGTGGGACCTGTCTGATCGTTCTGCCGGACGGTCGAGGAGTTAGAAAATACTGTGGTTAGCGGAACGCGTCTGGAAAGCGTGGCCGTAGAGGGTGAGAGTCCCGTACGTGAAAACCCGGTATCTCCTGATGGTGTTCCCAAGTAGCAGCGAGCTCGTGGAATTTGCTGTGAATCTGGCGGGACCACCCGCTAAGCCTGAATACTCCCTGGTGACCGATAGCGGACTAGTACCGTGAGGGAAAGGTGAAAAGTACCCCGGGAGGGGAGTGAAATAGTACCTGAAACCGTGTGCCTACAATCCGTCGGAGCCTTTCGGGGTGACGGCGTGCCTTTTGAAGAATGAGCCTGCGAGTTAGTGCTGCGTGGCGAGGTTAACCCGTGTGGGGTAGCCGTAGCGAAAGCGAGTCCGAATAGGGCGGTTGAGTCGCGTGGTCTAGACCCGAAGCGGGGTGATCTAGCCATGGCCAGGGTGAAGCGTGGGTAAGACTGCGTGGAGGCCCGAACCCACCAGGGTTGAAAACCTGGGGGATGAGCTGTGGTTAGGGGTGAAAGGCCAATCAAACTCCGTGATAGCTGGTTCTCCCCGAAATGCATTTAGGTGCAGCGTCGTGTGTTTCGTGCCGGAGGTAGAGCACTGGATGGTCTAGGGGGCCCACAAGCTTACCGAAATCAACCAAACTCCGAATGCCGGTACGTGAGAGCGCGGCAGTGAGACTGCGGGGGATAAGCTTCGTAGTCGAGAGGGAAACAGCCCAGAACGCCGGCTAAGGCCCCTAAGTGTGTGCTAAGTGGGAAAGGATGTGGGGTCGCCCAGACAACCAGGAGGTTGGCTTAGAAGCAGCCATCCTTTAAAGAGTGCGTAATAGCTCACTGGTCAAGTGGTCCTGCGCCGACAATGTAGCGGGGCTTAAGCACACCGCCGAAGCCGTGTCATTCCAGTTTTGCTGGGATGGGTAGGGGAGCGTCGTTCAGCCGTTGAAGTGCCGGAGGAATCCAGGTGTGGAGGCTGGACGAGTGAGAATGCAGGCATGAGTAGCGAAAGCAGAGTGAGAAACTCTGCCGCCGGATGACCAAGGGTTCCTGGGCCAGGCTAATCCGCCCAGGGTAAGTCGGGACCTAAGGCGAGGCCGACAGGCGTAGTCGATGGACAACGGGTTGATATTCCCGTACCCGTGTGAACGCGCCCATGGCGAACCTTGTGATACTAACCGCCCGAAGCGCCGTGGAAGTCTTCGGACGTCCGT
>NZ_JBHYXZ010000283.1:3130-4882 GCF_042752395.1 Actinosynnema sp. NPDC059335
GGACGTCCGTGGTTGTGGAGCGCGGGGCCTGAACTTGTAGTAGTCAAGCGATGGGGTGACGCAGGAGGGTAGCTCCGCCAGTGAGTGGTAGTACTGGTGTAAGCGTGTAGGCCGACGTGTAGGCAAATCCGCACGTCATTGAGGCTGAGACGTGATGCATAGCCGATTGAGGCGAAGTAGGGTGATCCCATGCTGCCGAGAAAAGCCTCTAGTGAGTGTTCATGCGGCCCGTACCCCAAACCGACACAGGTGGTCAGGTAGAGAATACCGAGGCGATCGGGCGAACTGTGGTTAAGGAACTCGGCAAAATGCCCCCGTAACTTCGGGAGAAGGGGGGCCGAGGGATTTGAAGCCCCTTGCGGGCTAGGATTTTTCGGCCGCAGAGACCAGCGAGAAGCGACTGTTTACTAAAAACACAGGTCCGTGCGAAGTCGCAAGACGATGTATACGGACTGACGCCTGCCCGGTGCTGGAACGTTAAGGGGACCGGTTAGCTCTTCGGGGCGAAGCTGAGAACTTAAGCGCCAGTAAACGGCGGTGGTAACTATAACCATCCTAAGGTAGCGAAATTCCTTGTCGGGTAAGTTCCGACCTGCACGAATGGCGTAACGACTTCTCGACTGTCTCAACCACAGGCCCGGCGAAATTGCATTACGAGTAAAGATGCTCGTTACGCGCGGCAGGACGGAAAGACCCCGGGACCTTTACTATAGCTTGGTATTGGTGTTCGGTTCGGCTTGTGTAGGATAGGTGGGAGACTGTGAAGCGGGCACGCCAGTGCCGGTGGAGTCGTCGTTGAAATACCACTCTGGTCGTACTGGATGTCTAACCTCGGTCCGTGATCCGGATCAGGGACAGTGCCTGGTGGGTAGTTTAACTGGGGCGGTTGCCTCCCAAAGGGTAACGGAGGCGCTCAAAGGTTCCCTCAGCCTGGTTGGCAATCAGGTGTCGAGTGCAAGTGCACAAGGGGGCTTGACTGTGAGACCGACGGGTCGAGCAGGGACGAAAGTCGGAACTAGTGATCCGGCCATGGCTTGTGGAAGCGTGGTCGCTCAACGGATAAAAGGTACCCCGGGGATAACAGGCTGATCTTGCCCAAGAGTCCATATCGACGGCATGGTTTGGCACCTCGATGTCGGCTCGTCGCATCCTGGGGCTGGAGTAGGTCCCAAGGGTTGGGCTGTTCGCCCATTAAAGCGGTACGCGAGCTGGGTTTAGAACGTCGTGAGACAGTTCGGTCCCTATCCGCCGCGCGCGTAGGATACTTGCGGAAGGCTGTCCCTAGTACGAGAGGACCGGGACGGACGGACCTCTGGTGTGCCAGTTGTCCTGCCAAGGGCATTGCTGGTTGGCTACGTTCGGAAGGGATAACCGCTGAAAGCATCTAAGCGGGAAGCCTGTTCCTAGATGAGGTATCCCACCCTTTGTGGGTTAAGGCCCCCAAGAGACTATTGGGTTGATAGGCCGGAGATGGAAGGTCGGTAACGGCTGGAGTTGACCGGTACTAATAGGCCGAGGACTTGTTATGAAGGTGCTACGCATCCACTGTGCGGTTCTGAAAGAACCGAACCGGACCACCCGGTCCAGACGAGGGTTTGTCTGGGTGGGGTGCCTACGGGTTGGTAATTTCATAGTGTTTCGGTGGTCATAGCGGTTGGGGAACACCCGGTCCCATTCCGAACCCGGTAGTTAAGCCTTCCAGCGCCGATGGTACTGCACTCGTGAGGGTGTGGGAGAGTAGGACGCCGCCGA
>NZ_JBHYXZ010000284.1:0-4870 GCF_042752395.1 Actinosynnema sp. NPDC059335
GGTCCATCACGGCGGCGGTCACCGTGTCGCCCGGCACGACGACCAGGTCGGCGGGCGCGCGCTCGATCAGGCCCAGGGACCGCCCCATGACGGCCGCGCCGCCGCGGGTGGCGACGTCCACGCACATCTCGACCAGCTCGTCGCGCCGGAAACCGTTGCGGTAGGCCAACTGCCACGCCCGGTCGAGCATGTCGCCGTCGCCGTAGGGCGACCAGTAGTCGCGGATCCCGTCCTGCCCCAGCCCGACCCGGACCCCCGCCCACCGCAACTGCCGCAGCGGCAACGGTTCCCGCACGCCCGGCGCGACCGTGGTCACCGCGACGTCGTGCTCGGCCAGCAGCTCCACCAGGTCCCGCTGCCGTCCACCATCCACAGTGGACAAAGCGAAGGCGTGGCTGATCGTCACCTGGCCCTGCATCCCCAGCGCGTTCACGCGTTCGCAGATCAGTTCCACCTGGAACGCGCCGAGCGTGCCGGCGTCGTGCAGGTGCACGTCCACCCCGCGCTGGTGCTTCTCCGCCAACCCGAACACGACGTCAAGGTGCCGCACGGGATCGCGGTCGTAGCCCGCCGGGTCGAGCCCGCCGACCAGGTCCGCGCCCGCGCGCAGCGCCGCGTCCAGGAGGTCGGCGGTGCCCTTCTCGCGCAGGATGCCGCACTGCGGGAACGCCACCACCTCCACGTGCGCCCGCCCGGCGTGCTCCTCGCGCGCCGCGAGCACGCCTTCGAGCTTGTCCAGCCCCGAGTCCACGTCCACCTGCGCGTGGCTGCGCACGTGCGTCGCGCCGCACGCGATCGTCCGGCCCAGCGTGTGCGTGGCGCGCCACGCGACGGACGCCTCCGCCGACCGCCAGTTGCGCCGGTCGTTGTCGATCAGCTCGGCCAGCCCCTCGCCCGCGCTGTGCGGGCGGAACGGCAGGCCGAGCCGGGTGGAGTCGAGGTGCGCGTGCGCGTCGGTGAACGCGGGCAGCAGCACGCCGCCCCGGCCGTCCACGACCGGCACGGCGGGCGGCGGGTCGAGGTCCGGCGCGAGCGCGGCGACGCGGCCGTCCTCGCACAGCACGTCGACCAGGGGTGCGCCGGGGGCGTTCGGCCACGGCCGCACGGAACGGATCAGCAGGTCACCGGTCACCAGGCGACGCTAGCCCCGCCGGGTGGAAGTCGCCAGCGATGAGCTTGCCCGGGTTGAGCACGCCGGTCGGGTCCAGCGCCCGCTTCACCGCGGCCAGCACGCCGACGCCGAGCGCGCCGACCTCGGCCTCCAGGTACGGCGCGTGGTCGGAGCCCACCGCGTGGTGGTGGCTGATCGTGCCGAGCCCGGCGATGGCCTCGCTCGCGGCGGCCTTGGCGACCTGCCACTGGCCGATCGGGTCGGCGGCGTCCCGGGCCGCCAGCACGGTGAAGTACAGCGACGCGCCGGTCTCGTAGACGTGCGAGACGTGGCACATGACCACGCACCGGCCGAGCGCGTCGACCAGGGCGTCGCGCACCGCGGCGCGCAGCTCGGCGAGCTTCGACCAGTGCGTGGCGGTCTCCAGCGTCTCCACGCACACGCCGACCTCCATCAGCGCGTCCCGCTGGCGCGGTCCGCGGAACCGGCCGTGCCGCCACGCCTCGCCGAGCGCCCGGCCCAGCGGCACCAGCTCCGCGCCGCGCAGGGTCTCCGCACGCCTGCGCCGGACCTCCGCCTCGGACGCGCCGTGCCAGCCGAGCACCAGCAGGCACGGCCGCCGCACGCCCCGCGCCCGCAGGTACGCCTTGAGCGCACCGATCTTCCAGCCGCCCGCCAGGGCGAGCGACACGTCGGTCTCGTCCACATCGGACAGTCGCGTCACGTCGGCGGCCACGCGCCGCTGCGCCATCGCGCGCACCGCGGTCGTGCCGCGGTCCCAGCCGTCGACCACGAATCCCTCGTACCGCTCGACCGCCGGCCGCGGCCGCACGCGCAGCGCGACCTCGGTGATGACGCCGAACGCCCCCTCGCTGCCCACCACGAGCCGCCTGAGGTCCGGGCCGGCGGCGGACGCGGGCGCGCCGCCCAACCGCCACTCGCCCACCGGCGTGGCCAGCCGCACGCCCTCCACCATGTCCTCGAACCGGCCGTACCCGGTGGACGCCTGCCCGGCCGAGCGGGTCGCGGCGAACCCGCCGATGGTGGCGCGCTCGTAGGACTGCGGCACGTGCCCGAGGGTCAGGCCGTGCGCGGCGAGCAGCCGGTCGGCCTTGGGCGCGGTCAGGCCGGCCTGGAGCACGGCCACCCGGGACACCGGGTCCACCTCCACCAGCCGGTCCAACCGGGCCAGGTCGAGCGCGACCACCGCCGCCTTGTCGCCGCGGTCCGCGGTCACCCCGCCGACCACGGACGTGCCGCCGCCGAACGGCACCACGGCCACGTCGTGCTCGACGCACGCCTCCAGCACCGCCACGACCTGCTCGGGCGACGCGGGCAGCACCACCGCGTCGGGCACGGCGAGGTCGCCGTCACCGCGCTGCCGCAGCAGGTCCACATAGGACAGACCGCCCGCGCGCCCGAGCCGGGAGTCGCGGTCCACGCGGACGTGGCCGGGGCCGACGACGGCGGCGAGCGCGGCGCGGGCGGCGTCGTCCAGCGCCGAGGGCGGCACGTGCGGGGCGCGGGCCGGGGTGCGGACGTCGCCCAGCCCCGTGCGGTCGCGCAGCAGCTTGACCGCGTGCGGCGGCAGCGGGGCCGCGGTGGGCGTCCAGCGCCCCCGGAGGGTGTGGTCGATGTGCTCGGTCACCGGTACAGTGTGACACATGACGTCCCAACGTCACAGTGATGACGCGCTCCTCGACGCGGCCCGCGACTGCGTGGTCGAGGTCGGCGTGCGCCGCACCACGCTGACGGACATCGCCAAGCGCGCCGGCGTGAGCCGGATGACGCTCTACCGCCGGTTCCCGGACGTGGGCACGCTGGTCAGGGCCCTGATGACCAGGGAGTTCACCGCGCTGCTCGGCCGCATCGAGGCGACCGGGGACAACGCCCGGCAGCGGCTCGTGGCGCAGGCCGTCCAGGGCATCCGGCTGCTCGCCGCCGACCCGTTGCTGCGCCGGGTGCTCGACCTGGACGCCGAGCTGATGCTGCCGTACCTGGTGCGGCGGTTGGGCAGCACGCAGAAGCTGGTCGAGGCGTTCCTGCTGGCGCGGGTCGAGGAGGGGCACGCGGACGGCTCGATCCGCCGGGGCTCCGCCGCCGCCCAGGCGCGACTGGTGCTGCTGACCACGCAGTCGCTGGTGCTGTCGATCGGGCCGGCGACCGCGGACCTGGACTTCGAGGAGCTGCTGGCCGAGCTGGCCACCCACCTCGACGCGGCGCTGTCGTGACCACGTCGCTGAACGCCGCGCGCCGCCGGGCGGACCTCGACCACCTGGCGTCCTCGCGGGTGGACCTGCTGGTGGTCGGCGGCGGGGTGACCGGCGCGGGGGTCGCGCTGGACGCGGCGTCGCGGGGCCTGTCGGTGTGCCTGGTGGAGGCCCGCGACCTGGCGTTCGGCACGTCGCGGTGGTCGAGCAAGCTCGTCCACGGCGGCCTGCGGTACCTGGCGCAGGGCGAGGTGGGGCTCGCGTACGAGAGCGCGGTCGAGCGGGGCATCCTGATGACGCGGACCGCGCCGCACCTGGTGCGGGCGTTGCCGCAGCTGGTGCCGCTGCACGGCCGGTCGCACGACCCGGTCGTGTTCGCCGGGCTGCGCGCGGGCGACGCGCTGCGCCGCCTGGCCCGGACGCCGTCGTGGGTGCTGCCGGGGCCGCGTCGGGTGCCGGCGGTCGAGGCGCTGGCCCTGGCCCCCGGTCTGCGGCGGGCCGGTCTGCGCGGCGGGCTGCTGGGCTTCGACGGGCAGTTGGTCGACGACGCCCGGCTGGTGGTGGCGCTGGCCCGCACGGCGGCCGGGTTCGGCGCGCGGGTGGTCACCCGGGCGCGGGTCACCGCCCTGACCGGGCGCGGCGCGCACGTGGTGGACGAGCTGACCGGGGCGTCGCTGGAGATCGGGGCGCGGGCGGTGGTGAACGCGACCGGGGTGTGGGCGGGGTCGTTGGTCCCGGGCGTGAGGCTGCGGCCGTCCCGCGGTTCGCACCTGGTGCTGTCGGCCGGTGCGGTGGGGCTGTCCGGGACGGCGTTGACCGTGCCCGTGCCGGGAGCCCGCAACCGCTTCGCCCTGGTGCTGCCCCAGCGCGACGGGCGGGTGTACGTGGGGCTGACGGACGAGCCGGTGGACGGGCCGGTGCCCGACGTGCCGACCGTGCCGCGGTCCGATGTGGACTTCCTGCTGGAGGTGGCGTCGTCGGTGCTGGAGCGCCCGTTGACCACTGTGGACGTGCTCGGCGCGTTCGCGGGCCTGCGGCCGTTGCTGGACACCGGCGACGGGCCGAGCGCCGACCTGTCGCGCCGGCACGCCGTGCTGACCGACGGCGGGGTGACCACGGTGGTGGGCGGCAAGCTGACCACGTACCGCCGCATGGCCGCCGACGCCGTGGACGCCACCGGCCTGACCGCGGTCCGCTCCCGGACCGCGAACCTGCCGCTGGTGGGCGCGGGACCGGCCACCGGCCCGCCCGACCTCGTGGCCCGCTACGGCGCGGAGGCCGCCGCGGTGGCCCGGATCGGCGAAGTCGCGTGGGCCGTGCGCCACGAGGGCGCGCTGTCCGCGGACGACGTGCTGGACCGCCGCACCCGCATCGGCCTGGTCCCGGCCGACCGCGCCGCCGCCGAACCCGCCGTCTCCGCCGCCGTGGCCGAGGAACTGGCCGCCCAGTCCCACTCCTGACCGTTCAACTCGCCCGACCCGAACGTAGGACACACGCGTTCCGAACGTAGGACACACGCGCGTGTCCTACGTTCACGTCGCGCGTGTCC
>NZ_JBHYXZ010000285.1:0-4677 GCF_042752395.1 Actinosynnema sp. NPDC059335
GCCGCCCTCCGGGCCGCCGCCCCCCCCCCCCCACCGCCCCCCCCTCCAGGCGGCGCTGGACGCGGCCGTCGCGGTCGGGTCGCCGGGCGCGTACGCGGGGGTCGTGGACGAGGCCGGGCGGTGGTACGGGCGCGGCGGGGTCGGGGACCTGGTCCGCGGTGGCGCGCCCGATCCGCGCGGGCGGTTCCGGGCCGGCAGCGTCACCAAGGCGGTCGTCGCCACCGCCGTGCTCCAGCTCGTCGCCGAGGGCCGGGTCCGGTTGGAGGACCGCGTGCAGGACCGGCTGCCCGGCCTGCTGCCCTACCGCGAGCCGATCACCGTGCGCCACCTCCTCCAGCACACCAGCGGCATCCCGTTCACCGAGCGGTGGGACACCCCGGAGGAGATCGACACGACCCGGTGGCGGCACCAGTCGACGGACGAGACGATCCGCCTCGGCACCGAGGGCCGGCCGCTGTCCTTCCCGCCCGGCCAGGGCGTCGAGTACTCGAACACGAACTACGCCGTGCTCGGCAAGCTGGTGGAGCGGGTCACCGGCAACCCGCTGCACACCGAGTTGCAGCGGCGCGTGCTGGACCGGGCGGGCATGGGGGACAGCCACCTCCCGTACCGCCGGACCGGCGTCGACCGGCCTGCCGCGCGCGGGTACGAGTGGCTGCGCGGGCCGGAGGCCGGGCCGACCGACGTGACCGACTACGAACCGTCCCGCTTCTGGGGCTCGGGCAACCTGGTGTCCACAGTGGACGACCTGAACCGCTTCTTCCGCGCCCTGCTCACCGGCAAGCTCCTGCCGGCCGCGCTGTCGGCCGAGATGCGCCGGACCGTGCCGGGCGACGTGCCCGGCGTCGAGTTCGGGCTCGGCCTCATGCGCATCCCGCTGCCGCCCGGCTGCGCCACGTCGGAGATCTGGGGCTTCAACGGCTCGGTCCCCGGCTACCACACGTGGAGCATGCACACCGCCGACGCGGGGCGGCAGATCACCGTGGGCGTGACCACCAACCTGACCTCGCCGGCCGCCCGCGACGCCGCGCTCAACGCGATGCTGATGGAATTCTGCGGCCCGGAGGCGGCGGGCGCGTCGGTTCGGCTGGCCCCGCTCGGGTAGGCGGGCGATGCTGGACGCGATGGCAGTCCAGCGGGAACCCACCGACTCGGCGCTGGCCGACCTCGTCGCCCGACAGCGGGACGAGATCGACCGGCTGCGGGCGGCCGCCCGCAGGCAGGCCGTGGTGGAGCAGGCCAAGGGGGTGCTCGCCGAGCGGCTGTCGTGCCGGCCCGACGAGGCGTTCGAGGACATGGTCCGGCTCGCCCAGGCGACCGGCAGCGACGTGGCCGTCATCGCGGCGGGCGTGCTGGACGTGCCGCCGCCGCAGCGGGACCCGGCCGCCGGCAACCTGTTCGACGCGGGGCGCTCCGCGCGGCGGATCGCCATCCCCGAGCCCACGCCCGCGCCACCGGGCGAACGCCCGCCGCGGCCGGTCGCCCTCGCCGCGATCGGCAGCGCGGCCGACCTCGAGGAGCTGGCCGACCTCGTCCGCGAGCACGTCGGCTGCGAGGCCGTGCTGGTCTACGTGCTGGAACCGGACGGCGGGCTGCGGCTGGAGGCGGCCGCGAACGTGCCCGCCAAGGTGCGGCTGGAGTGGGAGCGGGTGCCGCTGCAACTGCGCACCGGCACCCTCGACGCGGTGCGCGCCGGCCTCCCGCAGTGGCTGCCCGACCTCGCCGAGGCCCGTCGGCGGTACTCCCTGATCGGCGACCCGGAGACGGTGTGGCGGTCACGCGCCTGGCTGCCGTTCCGGGACGGCACGCGCACCGCCGGCGTCGTCGGGCTGCTGTGGGCCGATCACCACGACTTCCCGCCCGAGGAGCAGTGGGAGCTGGAGGTGGTGACCCGCACGGCGGGCTCCACGCTGCTGTCGCTGAGCGCCGAGGACGGCGGCCACGGGCGCAACTGGACCCTCTGGGCGCAGCACCTGCTGGACGTGCTGCCCGGCTCGGTCGCCCTGCTCGGCGCGGTCCACGGCCCGGACGGCGAGGTGGTGGACTTCCGGTTCGAGGCCGCGAGCCCCGACGCGGTGGACATCGCCGGCCGCCGGTACCGGCAGCTGGTCGGGCGCAGCATCCTGGCGAGCTACCCGACCGTGGCGGGCAGCGAGCTGTGGCACGCCTACCACCGCGTCCTGAGCACCGGCGTCCGCGAGGTCGTGGACACGTTCGACTACGAGGAGAACACCCCCGGGCTGCCGCAGCACGGCCGGTTCACGCTGACCGTCGGCAAGTTCGGCGACGGCCTGATCCTCTCCTGGCACGAGCACGAGGACCCGCTGCAACTGGAACGGCTGCGCAGCGTGCAGCGGCTGGGCAACATCGGCTGGGGCGAGTGGAACCTCGTGACCAACGAGATCGACTGGTCGGACCAGCTCTACGTCATCTTCGACCGCGACCCGGCGCTCGGGCCCATGTCGCTGGACGAGATCCGGAACTCCGTGGTCGCCGAGGACCTGCCGATCCTGCAGAGCGCCGTGCGCCGGATGCTGGAGCGGGCCGAGCGCGCCGACTCCGAGCTGCGCCTACGGGCGGGCGACCAGGTCCGGTGCAGCCGGTTCATCGGCGAACCGGTGCTGGACGTCCAGGGCAGGCCCATCCGGCTGGACGTGGTGCTGCAGGACGTGACCGCGATGCGGCGGGCCGAGAAGCGGGTGTTCGACCTCAGCGAGCAGTTCGCGCAGGAGCACCAGGTGGCGGACCACCTGCGCACCGCCGTGCTGCCGCTGCCGAGCCGGCCGCTGGAGCTGCCGGGCATGAAGGTGGCGGTGCGCTACCTCGCCGCCGAGCAGTGGGCGGAGGTCGGCGGCGACTGGTACCACGCGTTCCCGATCGACGACGGCAGCGCCGTGCTGGCGATCGGCGACGTGGCGGGCCACGGCCTGGCGACCGCGGCGGCGATGGCCAAGCTCCGGTACGCGCTCACCGGGGCCGCGCTGACCAATCCCGACCCGGCGGGCGTGCTGGACGTGCTGAACCGCATGCTCACGCACGGCTCCGACGTGACGCTGGCGTCGGGCATCGTCGGCCGGTTCGAGCCGACGACGCGCCGGTTCTCGTGGGCGCAGGCGGGCCACCCCGCGCCGCTGCTGCTCCGGGCGCACGAGGTGCACCGCCTGGACCGGCCGACGGGCCCGATCCTCGGCGCCGTGCGCGGGGCCGTCTTCGCGACCGCGCGGATCCTGCTCGCACCCGGCGACACGCTGCTGATGTTCACCGACGGCCTGATCGAACGCCGCCCGTCCGCCGGCGCGCGCGGCGACGACCTGGAGCGCCTGATGGACGAGATCCGCACGTTCATCGCGGACCTCGACCCGGCCGAGATGCCGGAGGCCCTGACCTCCCGCCTGGTCCCCGCGACGCCGCTGGACGACACCTGCATGGTCGCGGCCACCGTCATGGCCTGACCGCGCCGCCCGGTCCGGGAGGTCGTGCAGCGACCGCGTCCGGTCGCGGTCGTGGTGTGGTCGTGCTGCCCGGTCCGGGAGGTCGTGTAGCGATCGCGTTCGGCTGCGGTCGTGGTGTGGTCGTGCTGTCCGGTCCGGGAGGTCGTGCAGCGACCGCGTTCGGCCGCGCTCATGGCGTGGGCGCGCCGCCCGCCGCCTCGTCCGGCACGAGGAGTTCGTCGGCGAGCGCGGCGACCGCCTCCGGCCACCGCCCGGCCAGCCCGCCGACCGCGGTGCGCCACCGGACCAGCGTGGTGGCCCGGGCCATCAGCCGCGCCGCCTCGTCCTCACCGCACCGCTCCGCCAGGAGGACCGACAGCTCGCCGCGGACGTCCGGGTCGGCCACGGACGCCACCGCGCGCCGGACCCAATCCACCGCTCCGAACGCCTCGACCGCCGTGCGCAACGCCTTCGCCAGGAGCCCGGGGTCGTCGATCAGGTGCACCGCCCGCTGGAGCCACGACCCCGCCTCCTCCCGACCACGCGCCGTGTCGGCCACGACCTGCACGAGCCCGTGCAGTGCCCCGACCCGGTCCCGCGGCTCGGTCGCGGACGACGCCGCCCCCAGCGCGCGGTCGAACGCGGTCGTGGCCGTCGCGGTGTCCCCGACGTGCAGCGCGACCGTCGCCGCGCCCGCCCACGCGGCGGCACGCGCGCCGGGCCGGGTTGTCGCCGCCGCGGCCTCGGCGAGGTCGCCGAGCAGGCGTCGCCCCGGTCGGCCCGTCGCCTCCACCACGGCCCGCAGCGCCCACGCCCGCTGCTGCGCGGCGTCGATCGACCGCGCCAACCACTCGGCCCGCGCCAGGTCACCGGCCCGCGCCGCCGCCTCGGCCGCCGCCCGCAGCACCCGGCCGCGCTGCGCGGGCTCCACCAGGCCCGCCAGCCTCTCGGCCCGGTTCACGTCGCCTGCCTCGACCGCCGCTTCGACCACCGGGAGCAGCGCCCACGACCGCTGCCGGGCGTCGGTGGAGAGCGCCAGCGCCTCGGCCCGGTCCAGCTCGCCCGCGCGGGCGAGCGCGTCGGCCACCGCGCGGTGGGCGGCGCTGGCGGCCACCGGGGGCGGGGGCAGCCCGGCCCGTCCGTGCGCCCCGGCGGGGGCTTCGGCGGCCCGGCGGGGCGCCCCGCCGGGGGCGGCAGCCCGGGGGGCCGGCGCGGCCCCCCCCGCGGGGGTGGCGGCGGGGGGAGG
>NZ_JBHYXZ010000286.1:0-4636 GCF_042752395.1 Actinosynnema sp. NPDC059335
TTCGGGGGGGATCGTCTTTGTGAAAACCCCCCCCCCCGCCCCCCCGCCCCCGGGCCGCCGCGGGGGCCGTCGGCCGAGGCCCCGGAGCAGCCCGCGGCCGCCGAGGGCGATCGGCCGAGGCGTCGTCGGCGTCGTCGCACGGGCGGTGGCGGCGAGGCGTCCGACAACGCGCCGGCGACCGCCGAGTAGGGCATGATCGTGGCGGGCAGCGCGGGTCCGAGCGCTGCCCGACCCGAGTCCGGTAACACAATCGGGTGATCATGGCCCGAAAATGTACGGAAACACTGTTACCGCACCTCGGTTGAAAGCGAGGAGCCCCCGAACCACCCCGGACCCCCGACCAGCCACCCACCCGACCCCGCCGGCACCACCGGCCCCACCACCAGCCGCCGGCACCACCGCCCTGACGCCCGCACCACCGTGACCCACCGGCCGGCCCACCGACCCGCCGGCCCACCGGCCACAACCCCGGCACCACCGCGGCCCATGCGGCCGGCCGACACCGCCGGCCCACCGACCCTCAGGCCACCGGGCCACCGGGCCACCGGGCCACCGGGCCACCGGGCCACCGGGCCACCGACCGCCAGGTCACCAGGCCGGCCGAACCGCCACTCCGCACAGCCGGCCCGCCCGTCGCCCTGGCGCGCCACCCGGCTCGTGGCACGCCAATCGGGACGCTTGGAGCGGGTTGTGGTGCCGCCTCACACCGACCTCTTCCCGGTGGTGGCAGCATGTCCGCCAGACCGAACGCGACAGATCACCGACCATCGGGAGCCGGGCAGTGGGCCAGCCGGAGCAGGCGGAGTCGAACGGGCAGGTCGTGCTGGACGAGGAAGACGTCCTGGCCGAGCCCGTCGAGCCGCGGGTCGAGCCGCAGGAAGACGACTTCGAGCCGCTGCCGCCGAGGTCGTGGCGGACGAAGGCGGACTTCGTCGGCGTGACGTTGGTGGTGGCGGCGGTGCTCGTGGCGAGCCTCGTCCTGTGGCTCACCAGCGACGCGCGCAACACCGTCAGCCAGACCGGCCCGTCCGGGATCACCCCCCTCCAGCCCGCCACGGAGCTGCCGCCGACGCTGTCGGAGATCTGGCGCGCGCCCAGCGGCGCGACGCCGGTGCCGGTGAACCTCGACTCGGTCGTCGTCACGGGCGACGGGGGCGAGGTCGTCGGCCGGGACGCGCTCACCGGCGACGTCCGCTGGCGCTACGCCCGCGACCTGCCGCTGTGCACGGTCTCCACGGCCTGGGGCCGGGTCTTCGCGGTGCACCGCAAGGACACCAACTGCTCCGAGGTCACGACCCTCGAAACCGGTTCCGGCAAGCGGGGGCCGCAGCGCAACGGTGACGCGGAGTTCGGCACCCGCCTGCTGAACGAGGGCTCGCACGTGCTCACCACCGGCGGGTCGTACGTCGAGGTCTACCGGCGCGACGACCTGGTCCGCTCGCTCGAGTACGGCACCCTGCGCGCCATCGTGAACCCGAACAAGCAGCCCCGCACCGGCTGCACGTACGGCTCGTTCGCGGTCACCGGCGGCAAGATCGCGTTGATCGAGCGCTGCCCCTCCCTGGACCCCTCCGACCGGCTCACGGTCCTCAAGCCCAACCCGGAGAAGTCCGACGAACCGCAGGTCATCACCACCGCGGTGACCGGCGAGCACGGCGCGCGGGTGATCGCGGTGACCGCGAACCGGGTGGCGCTCGCCGTGCCCGGCCGGCTCGTGGTGTTCGACTCCGAGACCGGCGGCTCGGTCGCGAGCTACCCCGTCGACGTCTCCGCCGAGGAACTCGCGGGCGACCCGCCCGGCCGCGTGGCGTCCACCTTCACCAGCACCGCGAACATCTACTGGTTCACCGGCTCGAAGACGGTGGCGCTGTCGCTCAACGACCTCAACCCGCTGTGGACCGTGAACGGCACCCTCGGCGCGGGCACCACGCTCGCCGGGCGGCTGCTGCTGCCGGTCGAGGGCGGGCTGAAGGTGGTCGACCAGGTCACCGGCCAGGAGGTGGCCGAGGTCCCGGTCGACCGGGGCGACCACACCGGCCCGGTCGAGATGGCCACCGAGGGGCCGGTCGTGCTGGAGCAGCGCGGCGGCACGCTCGTCGCCCTCCGGTAGCCGCCGCGGCAACGCCTCGGGCGACCGCCGGCATCGCACTGCGGGAACCCGACGCGTCAACCCCGGGCGACCGGCGACGCGGACGTGGCACCCCTGCGGCAGGCCCGGGCGACCGGCGTCGGCAGGCGTGGCACGGCGGCACCCCGTGTGCGGCGGCCCCTGAGGCGGCCGGCGACGGCAGGCACATGGCGGTGACCCGGCGGTGCAGGCGGCGGGTGGGCGACTCCGGCGACGGCAGGCGGCACACGGCGCGGTGATCCCGGCGGCGCAGGCGGCACACGGCGGTGATCCCGGCGTCGGGAGGCGGCGCGGGCGTGGCACTGCGGCAACGCGTCACGCGCCCGCGCGGCCGGTGCGGCAGACTGCCAGACGTGCACTCGCAGTTCAGCCCGCACCGGGCGCGACGCGTGGACCTGCCCGGGCGGCACGGCCCGGTCGCGGCCCTGCGCGAACCCGCCACCGGCCGCGACCTCGGCGCCACCGCGCTGCTCCTGCCCGGCTACACGGGGTCCAAAGAGGACTTCGCGCCCCTGTTCGACCCGATCGCCGACGCCGGCGTCGAGGTCGTCGCGATCGACCTGCCCGGCCAGTACGAGTCGGCCGGCCCGACGTCGGAGGCGGAGTACCGCACCGAGGCGCTCGGCGCGGCGGTCGCCGAGCTCGTCGCGAAGCTCGCCGCCGACGGCCGGCGCGTGCTGCTGCTGGGCCACTCGTTCGGCGGCCTGGTCGCGCGCGGCGCGGTGTTGGCCGGTGCGCCGGTGTCCGGGTTGACGCTGATGTCGTCCGGCCCGTCGGAGCTGCCGCCGGGCGAGCGCCGCACCGCCCTGGACTACGCCGAGGTGGTGCTCCGCGAGCAGGGCATCGAGGCATCGCACGAGGTCAACGAGACGCGGCAGGCGCTCAACCCGCGGTGGCGGGCGGTCCCGCAGGAGTTGAAGGACTTCTACCGGGAACGCTTCGTCCGCTCGTCACCGGCCGGGCTGCTCGGCATGGGCCAGGCGCTGCGCCACGAGCCGGACCTGGTCGCGAAGCTGGCCCGCGTCACCCGGTCGGCCGGCGTCCCGTGCCTGGTGGTGTGCGGGGAGTTCGACGACGCCTGGTCGGCGGCGAGCCAGCGGGACATGGCCGAGCGCCTCGACGCCGACTTCGCGGTGCTGCCCGGCGTCATGCACAACCCGAACACCGAGGCGCCGGACGCCCTGCTGGCCACGCTCCTGCCGACCTGGCGCGCCTGGCTCTCCTGACGGCGGGCGGCCTCACGCCCACCAGTAGAACCACATCGTCGCCGCCGCCAGCAGCACGACCAGCAGGCCGCACAGCGCCACGGGCCAGCCGCGGCGGCGGTCGGCGACGACCTGGGCCACCACCGCGGCCGCGGCCGCCGCGGTGTGGCCGATCACGACACCCAGGCCGGGGCCGGGCAGGTCACGGGTCCCCGCGTAGACCTGCACGCCGATCATGGCCAACGCCAGCAGCACCAGGCCGACCGCGAGGACGCCGCTGACGCCGCGCCACAGCCTGGCCAGGCGTGGTTCGGGTCTGCTGTCCACCATCGTCACGCGGCCAACTCTACGGCGCGAGCAAGGCCCACGGGTCGAGCGTCGGCGCGGCCTGCTGCCCCTCGGGGCACGAGCGGCGGAAGTCGCACCACGTGCACCGGTTCCCGGTGCGTGGCGGGAACAGCACCTCGGGGTCGCCGCCCGCCTCCAGCGTGTCGGTGGCCAGCCGCAGCTCGTCGGCCGCCTCCTCGGCCCGCGTCACGTGCCGCGCCAGGCTCTCCTCGGTGTGCTCCCACACCGACACCGTGCCGGTGGGCAGGTGGTGCAGCTCCACCCGGCGGCACGGCTTGCGCAACGTGCGCCGCGCGGCCAGCGCGTACAGCGCCAACGCCTGCGAGCCCCGCGCGTCGTCCACGGTCAGCGCGTGCCGGCCGGTCTTGTAGTCGACGATCACCAGCTCGCCGTCGCGCAGGTCGATCCGGTCGACCCGGCCCTCGGCGACGATCTTCGACGTGGGCGTGGACACCCAGCGCTCGATGCCGACCGGCTCGATCGACGTGTCCAGCTCGCCGACGTAGTCGCGCACCCACCCGACCGCCCGGTCCCGGTACTCGGCGGCCTGCTCGGCGTCCCGGAAGCCGTCGTTCTTCCACTGCCGGTGCAGCAGCGCCACCGCCTGCTCCGGGCTGCGGCGCGGCGCGGGCAGGTCGAACAACGCCTTCAGCGCGTTGTGCACCACCGCGCCGAGCGTGTTGTGCGCCCACGCCCCGCCGCGCGGCGGCGTCGGCCGGTCCAGGTAGGCCATGCGGAACCGGCGCGGGCAGTCGGCCCACGTCGCGAGCTTGGCGGGCGTGACCCGCACCAGCTTCTTCGGCATCGCCCCGAAGTCGAACCCCAGCTGCTCCTGCACGGAACCAAGTTACCGAGGGGGTCCGACAGTGTTGGATTGCAGTGTTGGATTGCGCCGCCTCCGGCGTCGCGGGCGAGGTCGCCCGGAAGTCGGCCGTTCGCGCCCTGATCCCCGGCG
>NZ_JBHYXZ010000287.1:0-4582 GCF_042752395.1 Actinosynnema sp. NPDC059335
ACCGCCGCCTGGCACCGTTTTTTATACGCCCCCGGGTGGGGGGTGGGGTCGGTTCCGCCCCCCCGGCGGGCCGCCCCCGGCGGCCCCGGCGTCGTTGGGTCCGGTTGTCGCTGTTGTCCGGTCAGTAGGTGGGGAGGCTCGGGTCGACTTCGCGGGCCCAGGCGAGGACGCCGCCGCCCACGTGCACGGCGTCCTTGAAGCCGGCCTGGTGGAGGACGGCCAGGGCCTCGGCCGAGCGGGCGCCCGACTTGCAGTGCAGGACGACCTGCTTGTCCTGGGGCAGTTCGGCGAACGCCTCGCCGGAGAGGATGCGGTCCTTCGGGATCAGGACCGAGCCCGGGATCCGGACGATCTCGTACTCGTGCGGCTCGCGGACGTCCACCAGCAGGAAGTCCTCGCCGCTGTCCTGCTTCTGCTTCAGCTCCAGCGGGGTGATGGTGTTGCCGGCGGCGGCCTGCTGGGCGTCGTCGGAGACCACGCCGCAGAACGCCTCGTAGTCGATCAGCTCGGTGATCTTCGGGCTGTCCGGGTCCTTGCGGATCTTGATGGTGCGGTACGACATCTCCAGGGCGTCGTACACCATCAGCCGGCCCAGCAGCGGGTCGCCGATGCCGGTCAGCAGCTTGATCGCCTCGGTCACCATGATCGAGCCGATCGACGCGCACAGCACGCCCAGCACGCCACCCTCCGCGCACGACGGCACCATGCCGGGCGGCGGCGGCTCGGGGTAGAGGTCGCGGTAGTTCAGGCCCTGGCCGTTCGGCGCGTCCTCCCAGAAGACGCTGACCTGGCCCTCGAACCGGAAGATCGAGCCCCACACGTAGGGCTTGCCCAGCAGCACGGCCGCGTCGTTGACCAGGTACCGGGTGGCGAAGTTGTCCGTGCCGTCCAGGATCAGGTCGTAGTCGCGGAAGATGTCGAGCGCGTTCTCCGAGTTGAGGTGGGTCTGGTGGAGCACCACCTTGACGAACGGGTTGATCTCGGCCACCGAGTCGCGCGCCGACTCGGCCTTCGGCCGGCCGATGTCGGACTGGCCGTGGATGACCTGGCGCTGGAGGTTCGACTCGTCGACGACGTCGAAGTCGATCACGCCGAGCGTGCCGACCCCCGCCGCCGCCAGGTAGAGCAGGGCCGGGCTGCCCAGGCCGCCCGCGCCGACGACCAGGACCTTCGCGTTCTTCAGCCGCTTCTGCCCGTCGACCCCGACGTCCGGGATGATCAGGTGGCGGCTGTAGCGCGCTACTTCTTCCTTGGTCAGCTCCGCTGCGGGCTCCACGAGCGGCGGAAGCGCCATCTGAGTCCTCCTCGACGAAACATGTCCTCTACCGACGGACAACACCAGCCTGCCCCCACGTCTTCCCCGATGGGAAGTCGTCCCAAGGCGCGGGACGCCCCTACTGGGGCGCGACCGGGAACGGGTTGGGCGTGCACACCAGGCCGTTGGCCTCCACCGCGTAGCGGTTGCTGGAGTCGACCGCGTTGAGCTGCGCGACGTAGTCGTTGGCCACGCCGAACGACTGCTGCATCATCACCGGCGCGGCCTTGCCGTTCTCCTTGCAGCCCTCGTGCGGGTTCTTCAGCACGTGGCCGACCTCGTGGTTGATCGCGTAGGTGCGGTACGCGCTCAGGTCGCTGCCGTAGACCTTGCCGCCGCGCACCCACCGCGCGGTGTTGATGACGACCCGCTTCGAGGCGCTGTGCCAGCACGACGACTCGAACTGGATCTGGAATCCGCACATGGCGTGCGTGGTGCTGGTGGTGGTCAAGCTCACCGTGAAGTCGACCGGTTCGCCCTCGACCCGCTGCATGGAGACCTGACCGGTGCCGATCCAGCTGCGCGGGTCGGCCAGGATCCCGTCGACCGTCCGGGCGAACGCCTCGCGGTCGCCGTTGTAGTCGCCCGGCTCGACGCCGTCCTCGATGGCGATCGCGTACTTGTAGAGCTTCCCGCCGGTGCCGGCCGGCTGGGTGGAGCCCGGCACCACGGCCCACGTGCCCGCGCCCTGCTCGGAGAACTTCGGCCCGTCCGGCAGCTGGGCGGTGGGGAAGTTCTTGAGGTCGATGTCGACCGGCGGCTTCTCGGTCGCCTCGGGCGGCCCGGAGGAGGTCTCGGTGGTCGCCGACGAGCCCGCGCCCGTGTCCGCCGACGCGTTCGTCGCGCCGCCGCCGCTCGGGGGCGCGGCGGTGTCCAGCACCACCAGGGCGGTGAGCACGAGCAGCACGGGCACGGCGTAGATGCGCCACCCGTAGTTCGCGATCAGCCCCTTCACGCCCGTGCGGCGCTTGCGGCGCCTCCGGCCGCCGGGTTCCCAGGACGCGGCCAGCGGCTCGGCGCCGGTGCGGCGCGTGCCGCGGCGGTAGCGGTCTTCGGACAGCGACGGCCGGTCATCAGCGGGCGACGCCGGTTCACGCTCGCCCTGCGACGTCCGGTTCACGGCAACCAGGGTGCCACAACCGCACCCCGGGAGCGGATTCCAGGTGACCTGTGCACCACCGACCGGCTGAACCGGTCACCACGGACGGGTGTCACCACAGGTCACGTTCGACCGCCTCCCACATGCCCACCACGGCGCGCGCCACCGACACCGGCCGTTCCATCTGCGCCACGTGCCCGGTGCGCGGCAGCACCAGCAGCCGGCCGCGCGGGATGAGCCGCGCCACCCGCGGCGCCTTCCGCACGCTGACCAGCTTGTCCTCCGTGCCCCACACGACCAGCGTCGGCGCGGTGATCCTCGGCGGCAGCAGCCACATGGACCTCGACCGGGGCACCAGCCACGTGCGGATCAGCTCGATCGTGCTGCGGCTGAGCGCGTTGCCCGCCCACGCCTGCGCGGACCGCTCGGTGTACTCGGACTCGCTCTCCTCGATCCGGTTCGGCGGCACCGAGTCGGGGTCGGCGAAGCAGAGCCGCAGCATCTGGTCGGTCCGCTCGCGCGGCGTGACCGCCGCCAACCGCTCCCGCACCCGCGCGCCCACGACCGGCAGGAACGCGAGCGGCAGCCGCCGGTCCGACACCCGGCGCAGGCTGAGCCGGAGGTCCGGCACCGCCGGCGACACCAGGGTCAGGGTGCGCACCAGGTCGGGCCGCAGGGAGGCGGCCATCAGCGTGATCGCGCCGCCCATCGAGTTGCCGAACAGGTGCACCGGGTCGCCCCCGAGCGACTCGACGTACTCGATGACCACCCGGGCGTGGGTGGCCATCCGGAAGTCGTAGCCGTCGATCGGCTCGGACCGGCCGAACCCCGGCAGGTCGAGCGCGTGCCCCTCGACGTGCTCGCGCAACTGGGCGGCCAGGTCGGTCCAGTTCGTCGACGAACCGCCCAGGCCGTGCACGTAGACCGCCTTGGACCCGGCCGGTCCCGGGGTGCGGCGGACGTGCACCCGGTGCCCCCCGACCTCGACGTAGTCACCAGGCCACGGCTGGATCGTTGTGTCCAGCGGAGGTAGTGGCGTGGTGGACAGGGGCACGTGCGTGATGGTGGTCTTGCGGGCCTCCAGCGTCTCGGTCACCACCCCAGGATGCCTCCCGGGAGTCCTACGAAACGAGAAGCTTTCCCGGAACGCTGCTACCAGCGAGTAAGGTTGCCGACGAGCCGGAGGGGCAACCCCTTCTCCGGTTCCGCTATGTGATTGGTTGGCTGGAGGCACCATGACGGAGACGGCCCAGACTGCGGTCGGGCACCACGGCGGCGCGGCGGGGCGGGGTGTACGGCTCCCGCGGACCGCTCGACGTGCCCAGTTGCTGGCCGCGGCGCAGGACGTGTTCGTGACCAACGGCTACCACGCCGCCGCGATGGACGAGATCGCCGAGCGGGCGGGGGTCAGCAAGCCGGTCCTCTACCAGCACTTCCCCGGCAAGCTCGAGCTGTACATGGCGCTGCTGGAGTCCCACGTGGACGAGCTGGTGAACCGCGTGCGCGGCGCGCTGGCGTCCACGACCGACAACAAGCAGCGCGTGAAGGCCGCCGTCGCCGCGTTCTACGACTTCGTGGACGGCGAGGGCCAGGCGTTCCGGATGGTCTTCGAGTCGGACCTGCGCGGCGAGCCCGCCGTGGCCCGCGCCGTGGAGCGCGCCACGACGGACAGCGTGGAAGCCATCACCGACACGATCACCGCCGACGCCGGCCTGGACGAGCACCGGGCCCGCCTGCTGGCCGTCGGCCTGGTGGGCCTGTCCCAGGTCACCGCCCGCGCCTGGCTGGCCGACGACCGCAAGCTCGCCAAGGAGGACGCGGTCGCCCTGATCTCCAACCTCGCCTGGCGCGGAATCGGCGGCGGCTTCCCCCTCCAGCACTGACCCCGCACCGACCCCTGAGTCGCGAGTCCTGGGCCCCGAGCCCTTCGGGCATCCGCCCGCGCCGGACCCCTCAGGCATCCACCCGCGCGGGTGAGGGCGGCCCCGCAAAAGGGCCCACACCAGCCACTACGCGCCCGGCCACACGACCGCGCGCCGCCTTCCCCCGCCCCACCACGCCACGCCAACGACGCCTTTCCCAACGAAGGGCTTCGTGTCATCCCGCCGACCTGGCGCAGCCCTACCGCGCGTGTCAAGGGGGCACCTCCCGCCCAACCGCACCTGACG
>NZ_JBHYXZ010000288.1:0-4555 GCF_042752395.1 Actinosynnema sp. NPDC059335
GAACGAGATCGACCGTCCCGAGCGTTCAACTCGGGGTACGCGAACGTAGGACACGCGCGTTCCGAACGTAGGACACGCGCGTTCTGGAGGTAGGACACGCCGGTTAGTCGGGGAGGACGACGGAGACGATGCCGGCCAGGTGGGCCAGGCGGGCGACCTCGGCGGCGCGGAACATCGGGCCGCCCGGACGGCCCACCAGCAGGACCCGGTCCGGCTTGCCCAACGGGGTCGCGGCCAGTTCGGTGCCCAGTTGCCGCCACGTCTCGGGCACCCAGTCGTCCTCGCCGTCCAGCACGGTGGCACGGGCCAGCGGCAGCCACGGCGGGGTCGCGAGCCTGGTCTCGGGCGCGGCCGACGACGAGGTCAGCCGGTGCACGGCACTGCCGTCCCACGACACCACCACCGCCCACCCGGCCCGGATGATCTTCGGCACGCCCTCGGTGAACACGGCCAGCCCGGTCGACGGCTCCTCCGCGACCTCCTCCACCAGCTCCAGCTCGCGGTGGGTGTCCAGCACGCCCGCGTACGGCCGCACCGCGTCCACCTCGACGCCCTCGATGGACTCCGCGGCCGTGATCAACACGTCCGGCAGCCGCCCGGAGGGCAGCTCGACCACCAGGTCGTCGATGGCCAGGCCGGACCCGCGTTCCACCACGTCCACGCTGAGGATGTCGGCCCCGATCTCGCCGAGCGCGGAGGCGACCGCGCCCAGGGTGCCGGGACGGTCCGGGAGCTGGACCCGGATCAGGAAGGACACGGTGCACGCCTCCAAACGGCTGTGGTGGAGCATCGACGTGGAAACTCGCCGGTCGATGATTCTCGCAGACGCAGCTTCGCTTTCCGACCCACCAGTCGCGTTGCGCGCGGGTAAAATCGCGCCCCTGCGCGCGCGGGCGCGGGTAACCCGCTCGGAGCCCCGCCTGACCAGCCAATAGACTCGGCAGGTCCAAAATCCGACATCCGACCCACGGGGGTTGACGAGGTGCCCAGCATCTCCCGCGACGAGGTCGCGCACCTGGCCCGCCTGGCGAGGCTCGCCGTCACCGACGACGAGCTGGACCTGTTCGCCGGCCAGTTGGACGTGATCCTCCAGTCGGTGGCCACGGTGGGCGACATCGCCACCGCGGACATCCCGCCCACTTCGCACGCCGTTCCGCTGACCAACGTGTTCCGCGAGGACGTGGTCCGTCCCAGCCTCGGTCAGCAGCAGGCGCTCGCGGGCGCCCCCGCCGCCGAGGAAGGCCGCTTCCGCGTCCCCCGGATCCTGGGGGAGGAAGCATGACCGCCGACGTTATCTTCCGCGCGGAGGCGGAATCATGACCAGTCTGATCCGCAGCACCGCCGCCGAGCTGGCGGCCAAGATCGCGAGCCGCGAGGTCTCCGCGGTGGAGGTCGCGCAGGCCCACCTCGACCGGATCGCCGAGGTCGACGGCACGATCAACGCGTTCCTGCACGTCGATGCCGAGGGCGCGCTCGCCGCCGCCCGCAAGGTCGACGAGGACATCGCCGCCGGCGCGCCCGTCGGCCCGCTGGCCGGCGTGCCGGTCGGGCTGAAGGACGTGCTCACCACCGAGGGCGTGCCGACCACGGTCGGCTCGAAGATCCTCGAGGGCTGGGTGCCCCCCTACGACGCCACGGTGACCCGCCGGCTCAAGGAAGCCGGCCTGGTGATCCTGGGCAAGACCAACATGGACGAGTTCGCGATGGGCTCCTCCACCGAGAACTCCGCCTACGGCCCGACCCGCAACCCGTGGGACACCGACCGCATCCCCGGCGGCTCGGGCGGCGGGTCGGCGGCGGCGCTGGCCGCGTTCGAGGCCCCGCTGACGATCGGCACGGACACCGGCGGCTCGATCCGCCAGCCCGGCGCGGTCACCGCCACGGTCGGCGTGAAGCCCACCTACGGCGGCGTCTCCCGGTACGGGCTGGTGGCGTTCTCGTCGTCGCTGGACCAGGCCGGCCCGTGCGCCCGCACGGTGCTGGACGCCGCGCTGCTGCACGAGGTCATCGCGGGCCACGACCCGATGGACTCCACCTCCATCAACGCCCCCGTGCCGCCGGTGGTCGCGGCGGCCCGCGAGGGCGCGAACGGCGACCTGTCCGGCGTGCGCGTCGGCGTGGTCGCGCAGTTCGCCGGCGAGGGCTACCAGCCGGGCGTGGTGCGCAGCTTCGAGGCCGCCGTGGCGCAGCTCAAGCAGCTCGGCGCGGAGGTCGTCGAGGTGTCGTGCCCGAGCTTCGACTACGCGCTGCCCGCGTACTACCTGATCGCGCCCAGCGAGGCGTCGTCCAACCTGGCCCGGTTCGACGCGATGCGCTACGGCATCCGGGTGGGCGACGACGGCACGCGCAGCGCCGAGGAGGTCATGTCGCTGACCCGCGAGGCCGGGTTCGGCCCCGAGGTGAAGCGCCGCATCATGATCGGCACGTACGCGCTGTCGTCGGGCTACTACGACGCCTACTACGGCTCGGCGCAGAAGGTGCGCACGCTCATCAGCCGCGACTTCGACGCCGCGTTCGCCACCGTGGACGTGCTGGTCTCGCCGACCACGCCGACGACCGCGTTCCGGATCGGCGAGCGCACGAACGACCCCATCGCCATGTACCAGGCGGACCTGTGCACGATCCCGGCGAACCTCGCTGGCAACGCCGCCATGAGCGTCCCCAGCGGACTGTCCGACGAGGACGGCCTGCCGGTGGGCCTGCAGATCATGGCCCCCGCGTTGCAGGACCACCGCATGTACCGGGTGGCGGCGGCCTACGAGGCGGCGCGCGACGCGGCCCTGGGCGCGCCGGTGCTCAGCGGCGTGCCGCAGTTGGCGGGTGCGCGATGAAGAAGGCTCGGACGCTCCTCGCGCTGGTCGGGGCCGCGGGCGCGGCCACCAGCGCGTTCTCCACGCTGAAGTCGGCCCGCGGCAAGAACGACAAGCTCGCGCTGGCGAACGCGGCGGCGAGCATCCTGGTGGCGATCACCGGCGCGGCGCTGGCCGTGCGGGGTCTGCGGAAGGACGGGAAGGCATGACGTCGGTGGACGAGCTGATGGACTACGCCGAGGTCATCGAGCGCTTCGACCCGGTGCTGGGCCTGGAGGTGCACGTCGAGCTGCACACCAGGACCAAGATGTTCTGCGGCTGCGCGAACGTCTTCGGCGGCGAGCCGAACACGCAGGTCTGCCCGACCTGCCTCGGCCTGCCCGGCGCGCTGCCCGCGGTCAACGGCAAGGCGGTGGAGTCGGCGATCCGGATCGGGTTGGCGCTCAACTGCGAGATCGCGGAGTGGTGCCGGTTCGCCCGGAAGAACTACTTCTACCCGGACATGCCGAAGAACTTCCAGACCTCGCAGTACGACGAGCCGATCGCGTTCAACGGCCACCTCGACGTGACGCTGGACGACGGCTCGCTGTTCCGGGTCGAGATCGAGCGCGCGCACATGGAGGAGGACACCGGCAAGTCGCTGCACGTGGGCGGCGCGACCGGGCGCATCCACGGCGCGGAGCACTCGCTGCTCGACTACAACCGCGCCGGCGTGCCGCTGATCGAGATCGTGACCAAGCCGATCACCGGCACCGGCGAGCGCGCGCCCGAGGTGGCGCGGGCGTACGTGACGGCGTTGCGCGACCTGCTGAAGGCGCTCGACGTGTCGGACGTGCGGATGGACCAGGGCTCGCTGCGGTGCGACGCGAACGTGTCGCTGATGCCCAAGGGCGCGACCGAGTTCGGCACCCGCACCGAGACGAAGAACGTGAACTCGCTGCGCAGCGTCGAGCGGGCGGTGCGGTTCGAGATGACCCGCCAGGCGGCGCTGCTGGCCGCGGGCGGGAAGGTCACCCAGGAGACGCGCCACTTCGACGAGTCGTCCGGCAGCACGTCGTCGGGTCGCACGAAGGAGACCGCGGAGGACTACCGGTACTTCCCGGAGCCGGACCTGGTGCCCGTCGCGCCGTCGCGCGAGTGGGTGGAGGAGCTGCGCGGGACGCTGCCGGAGCTGCCGTGGGAGCGCCGCAAGCGGGTGCAGCAGGAGTGGTCGCTGACCGACGCCGAGCTGCGCGACCTGGTCAACGCGGGCGCGGTGGACCTGGTGGCGGCCACGGTCGACGCGGGCGCGACGCCCGCCGAGGCCCGGTCGTGGTGGGCGGCCTACCTGACCAAGGAGGCCAACAACCGGGGCGTGGAGCTGGCCGAGCTGAACATCACGCCGGCGCAGATCGCGCGGGTGATCGCGCTGGTGAACGCCGGCGAGCTGACGAACAAGCTGGCCCGCGAGGTGGTCAGCGTGGTGCTGGAGACCGGCGAGGAGCCCGAGGCGGTGGTCGAGGCGCGCGGCCTGAAGGTCGTGTCCGACGACTCCGTGCTGGAGCGGGCCGTGGACGAGGCGCTGGCGGCGCAGCCGGACGTGGCGGCGAAGATCCGCGACGGCAAGGTGGCCGCGGCGGGCGCGATCGTCGGCGCGGTGATGAAGGCGACGAAGGGCCAGGCGGACGCGAAGCGCGTGCGCGAGCTGGTCATCGCCCGCTGCTCGTAGGGCTGTCGGGAACGGCGGTGGGGCGGGGCTGCGACTG
>NZ_JBHYXZ010000289.1:0-4550 GCF_042752395.1 Actinosynnema sp. NPDC059335
TGCGTGTGCTCTGATCTTTGTCCCCCCCCGCCCGGCGGGGGGGGCGGCCGGGCCCCCCCCCCCCCCCCGCCCCGCCCCGCCCCCCCCCCCCCCCCGCCGCGTCCCGGGCGGAGTGGATCACCCGCCCAGGTGTTGACCACCCGCGGGTGCTCTGTTCGGATGGGGGCCGGGCTCGTCCACCAGGGGGAGGTGTCGTGAGGGCCGGGATCACCATCCTGCCGGAGTACCGCTGGGCCGAGGCCGAACCGCGGTGGCGGGCGGCCGAGGCGTACGGGTTCGCCCACGCCTGGACGTTCGACCACCTGGGGTGGGGTCCGCTGGTCGACGCGCCGTGGTTCGGCTCGGTGCCCACGCTGAGCGCCGCCGCGGTGGTCACCTCCCGCATCGGGTTGGGGTTCATGGTGGCGTCGCCGAACTTCCGCCACCCGCTGCCGTTCGCGCGGGACGTGCTGGCGCTGGACGACCTGTCCGACGGCCGGCTCGAAGTCGGCATCGGCGCGGGCGGGATGGGCGGCTACGACGTGCGGGTGTTCGGCTCCGGTGCGGGCGCGGCCAGCCCGTCGCGCCGCTACCGGGAGTTCGTGGAGCTGCTGGACGCCCTGCTGACCCGCGACCGGGTCGACTACGCCGGCGAGTACTACACCGCCGTGGACGCCCGCACCGCGCCGGGGTGCGTGCGGCGTCCGCGGGTGCCGTTCCTGCTGGCCGCGAACGGGCCGAAGGGGTTGGCGCTGGCCGCCGAGCACGGTCAGGGCTGGGTCACGCTGGGCACCGACCGCGACTCGCTCGACGGCTGGTGGCGCTCGCTCGCCGAGCTGTCGGCGCGGTTCGACGACGCGCTCGCGGCCCGGTCGCGCGCCGCGGGCGAGGTCCGCCGCGTGCTGCAGACCGACGCCGCGCCGGTGTTCTCGCTGTCCAGCGTCGAGTGCTACCGGGACTTCCTCGGCCGGGCGGACGAGCTGGGGTTCACCGACGTGCTCGCGCCGTGGCCGCGGGCCGAGGGGCCGTTCGCCGGTGACGAGGCGGTCCTCGACACCGTGGCCGCCGACGTGCTGCCGACGCTGGCCGGGCCGGGCTGATCCGGTCGGGGCGCGGGCTCAGCGGACCTGCGCGGCGACCGGGCCGGGCGCCTCACGACGCGCCGCCGGCACCACCGGTTCGGCGCAGATGTTCTTGGCCACCGCCAGCAGCTGCACCACGTCGGTGGCGAACGAGAACCCGCGGGCGTGCTGGTCGCCCGCCGCGTGGAACAGCCGGTACGCGCGGATCACCCACTCCGTGAGCGAGTCGTCCCGCAGCACCTCGTGCTCGCGCCGCCCGTTGACCGTGACGGTGAGCTGCGAGTGGTCGTCGTCCTCGCTCACCGCGTAGTGCCCGATCGCGGTGCCCCGCTCGAACTCCACCGTGATCCGGCGCTCCCGCACCGGCGAGGTGAGGTCGGAGCTGATCTCCGTGCGCATCCCGCTGTTGTGCCGCAGGCCGATCCGCGCGCCGCCCATCCGGGGCACCACCACGTCGCCCACCGTCAGGTCGTGCCCGGCCGCGTGCGTGACCCGGGCGCTGCCCGCGAGCCGCAACGCCAGGCCGACGCCGTGCGGCAGCTCCACGTCGAACGCGGTCCGCCGCGCCGGCGTGGCCAGCGACCGCCGGAAGTGCGGCTGGTCCTGCACGATCGAGATCGACTTGGGCTCGCCGAGCGTGCCGCCGCGCACCAGGTCGCTGAGCCGCGCGGTGAGCGCGCTGGTCAACCAGGGCTCGACCACCGCGATCCGCAGGCCGTGCTTGCGGCGCAGGCGGGTCACCCGGGCCAGGTCGTCGGTGTCGGCGGCGAGCGGCGCGTCCACGACCACGTTGCGGAACCCGCGCTCGGCCAGCTCGACCAGCACCCCGGTGCGCGCGGCGGGCGGCGTGCAGACGTGCGCCACCGCCTCGCCCGGGTCGAGCAGGGTGGCGGCCTCGCCGAGGCTGCCCACCACCGCCAGGCCCGGTCGGTCGGCCGGTGGCCGTCGCGGGTCGCACGCCACGATCGGTCGGTCGTCGAACAGCTGGCGGACCGAGGTCCGCGCTCTGGCCAGCACCGGCAGGTGCACGTCCGCACCGGCTCGGCCCAGTCCCACGACGAGTGTGCGCACTAGTGGGCCCCGCCTTGTCTCGTCCGGTTCCGAAGGCAACGAAAATGAGCGGTGGAGCGCTCAAATGTGGCCCCGACGTTGGCTCAGCCACGAAGTCCTGTCAACCACGCGTGGGGGAGTTGACCAGGAAGAGTGAACTGGCCGGCGTGCCCTCGCCGGGCCGCTGACCTGCCATACGCTCGCACGGCAGGCGGTGATCGCGGAGGTGGGAACGCTGACCGGACCATTCTTCGGACAACCCGAGACATTTTCCGAGTCGGCGCCGATAACCGGTCGGCGCATTGTCGCGGCGGCCGGGAACGGGCCTCCCGCGCACGTCCGGGAAGCCGCGGAATGGGAATGCGGGAGGCGGGCGTGACGACCTACGTGTTCGACCGGGCGCACGTGGCCGAGCAGCACCGCTGCGTCGCCGCGGCGTACGACCCGATCACCTTCGCCCGGCTGGCGCAGACCGGGATCCGACCGGGCTGGCGGTGCCTCGAGGTCGGCGCGGGCGGCGGCAGCGTGGCGCACTGGCTGGCCGGGCGCGGCGCGGTCGTGCTGGCGACCGAGGTGCAGCCGGAGCACGTGCCGCCCGCGCCCGGCCTGACCGTGCTGCGGCACGACGTCGTGTGCGACCCGCTGCCCGACGCCGCGTTCGACCTGGTGCACGTGCGGCTGGTGCTGCGGCACCTGCCGGAGCGCGACGAGGTGCTGCGCAAGCTCGTGGCCGCGCTCCGACCGGGCGGGTGGCTGCAGGTGGACGAGTTCGACAACTCCTACCGCCCGGTGCTGCTCGCGCCGGACCGCGCGAGCGCCGAGCTGTACGAGACGTTCCTCGCGGTGAAGGACAGCGTGTTCGAGTCCTACGGCGTGGACTGCGCGTGGGGGCGCAAGGCGGCGGGCGCGATGGCGGACGCCGGGCTGGTCGACGTGGACCCGCGCGTGGTCGTGCACCCGTGGCGGACCGGGTCGCCGGGCGTGCGGCTGCTCGCCCACAACACCCACATGCTGCGGGACAGGCTGGTGGCGGCGGGCATGACCGACGCGCAGCTCGCCGCCGTGCGGGACCTGCTGGCCGACCGGCGGTTCCTGGCCGCCTCGCCGGTCGTCTACTCGGTGCACGGGCGTCGGCCGGCGTGACCTCGGGTCAGGCCGTCAGGCCGACCACGGGAGCCGGCGTGCCGCCGAAGGCGGTGCGGGCGACGACGATCGCGCCGGGCACGGCCAGGAGGAGGACGTCCGAGCGGGCCGGTGAGCCCGAACCGTCGAGGCGGACCGGAGTGGACGTGGGCGGTGAGCCGTCCAACGACTGGGTGACCAGGGTCAGCTCACGGCCGTTGTCGGCGCACGCGCGCACATACGCGGTGCGCGTGGTGAGGTCGGCGGTGCGCGCCGGGCAGGCGTCGACCGAGAGCGGGGTGGTCGCGCCGGTGGCCGGGTCCAACGCGCGCAGGTCCGTGCTAGGACCGCCCGCCTGCTCCAGCTCCAGCAGCGGGATGACGCCGAGGTCGGTGCGCACGGTCCACGGCCGCGCCGGGCGCGCCAGCACCCGACCGGTGTCGGTGTCCAGCAGGCCGTCCGGCGCGGCGTCCGGGTCCGGTCGCGCGCCGAACACCTGGAGGAAGGCGGCGGAGCCGTCCCGGGTGCCGCGCAGCAGGACGTCCTGCCGCTCGCCGTCGGACTCGGCGCGGGGCAGCTCGTGCCGCCACCGCTCCCGACCGGTCGCCTCGTCCAGCGCGGTGACGCCGAGCGTGTCGGCGCACTCCACCGGCACGAGCACCGTCGTGCGGCCCCACACCACCTGGCCGAACCACGACGCGCAGCCGGCCGGCGGCGACCACCGCCACCGGGCTTCGCCGGTCAGGACGTCGTAGCCGGTGACGACCTCGCCGTCGCGCAGGGCCAGCACCCGCTCGCCCGGCATGAGCTGCCCGGTCTCGACCAGCACGGACCGGACCACGACGTCGAAGCGCGGCGTCCCGGTGTCGGCGTCGAGCACCACGACCTGCTGCGCCCTCGTGTCGTGCGGGGACCGGTAGGACACGACCACCGTGCGCCGGTCCGCCGACGCCAGCAGGACGCCGACCGGCGCACCGGGCCGCGCGTACCGCCACTCGACCCGGCCGTCGTCGCCGTGCAGCGCGGTCACGGCCCCGTCCCGGGTCGCGACGGCCACCCCGTGCCGGACGGGCACGACGTCCACCACGTCGGCAGGGGGCTGCCAGGCCCACTGCCGGTCGCCGGGTCGTTCGGCCACGGGCTCCGGCTCGAAGTCGCGGGCGTCGCGGGTCTCGGACCGGGTGATCACCGCGTCGGCCGCCGCGGGCGCGAGGACGGCCGCCGCCACGACCAGGACCGCGGCCACCGCGCCGGCCGGCCGGAACCGCCGCGCCGCGCGGCGCCATCGGGAGCGCCCGGTGCCGGGAGGGCCGGGCG
>NZ_JBHYXZ010000290.1:0-4400 GCF_042752395.1 Actinosynnema sp. NPDC059335
GGAATCGGCCGCGCGCCACGCCGTCATCGACCTACCGGCCTTGCACGCCGCGCACGGCCGGGGGATCCCTCGGCCGTGCACCACGTGAACGCCCCATCGGCCTGACACGCGGTGCACGACCCGCGATCCCTCGGCCGCGCGCCGCGCCGCCAACGACCCACCGGCCCGACCCCGCACGCCGGGAACGGCCGAGGAGCGTTCCCCCGGCCGTTCAGCGCGCCCGACGCGGCGACCCCGTCACGAAGTGGCGTCCACGACCCGCCGGCCGATCCGCTTGGCCTCCGCCAGCAGGTCGTCGTTCCACCGGTCCCTCAGCCCGGACAGCCGCGACGTGATCACGACGAGGTCCGCGCCCTGGTCCGGCAGCGGGGTCTCCAGCCCGATGGCGTGGTGGCCGGTGTGCCGGCCGTCCGCGAGCGCGCGGTCCAGCAGCTCGCGGTCGAAGTCCATCAGGACGGCGGGCGGGAGCGAGGCGGGCACCGAGCCGCCGGAGCCCAGCACCGCCACCACGCCGTCGACCGGGCCGGCCTCGGCGAGGGCGCGGGCGATCTCCTCCGACACGTCGACCGGCGCCCGGCCGCTCCAGTCGACCAGTTCGCCGTAGTACTCCTCCCACGGGAACAGCAGGGTCTCGGCGATCACCCGCACGCCGATCTCCACCTGGGGGTCGCGGTGCTTGGCGTGGAAGTGCCTCATGTTGTTCAGCAGGCTGGGGTCGAGCACGGACCAGTCGTGCTCGGTCGGCGTCTCGATGACCCACGCCTCGCGGTTGAGGTGGAACTCCACCCCGTCGCGGTACAGCCGGTAGGCCAGTTCGAGGTCCTCCGCGCCCCAGGTCACGAAGGACTCGTCGAAGCCGCCGACCGCCCAGAAGTCGGCGGCCGTGACGGAGCAGTTGATGGTGAACGTGAGGCTCCACGGCACGTGCCGGCGCTGGAGGTCGAAGTCGCACTTGACCAGCGACTCGTGGCGCACGTCGAAGAAGGCCGGGTCGTCGCCGTACCGCTCGACCACCTCCTCGGGCGTGGCCCGCTGGAGGAGGTCCACGAGTTCCATCATCGGGTCGTCCGGGTTGTAGCCGTAGGCGTAGCCCAGCGAGACCCGGCGGGGGTTCGGCGCTCCGTGGGCGCGGAGGTGGTTCTCCAGGAACCGCGCGGGCGCGAGCGCGCCGGTGTCCAGGAACACCAGCACCGGCGCGGTGCTCATCCGGGCGCCGGCGTTGCGCGCCGCCCCGGCCCGGAAACCCAGGTCCTCCTGGTAGTGGTAGGAGATCCGCAGCGCGTCGGCGAACCCGTCCACCACGGCCTTGGTGTCGTCGGTGGAACCGTCGTCCGCCACGACGACCTCGAACTCCTCCGGCGGGATGCTCTGCCGGGTGAGTTCGGACAGCGTCCGCCGCAGCATCCCGCTCCGGTTGTACGTCGGGATCACCACGGAGATCCGCGGTGGCGAGCTGAATCGGGTCATGACGCCTCCCAGCGATCAGAAGCGGAGCAGCACCTTGGCGCGGTAGGCCCCCTTGAGCTGGGCCTGGACCGCCGGCACGAGGTTCTCCAGGCCGTCGATGACTGTCTCATGCAGGACGACCTCGCCGCTCGCGACCAGCCCGGGGAACTCCGCGGCGAAGCGGGGGAAGAGGTCCTGGTGGTCGTCGGTGGTGAACCCGCGCACGGTCAGCCGCCGTTCGACGACCAGGTGCATGTTCCCGATGGCGGGCCTGCGGCCGGTGCGCAGCTGCTCGGTCCACCCGCACAGGACGAGCCGCCCGTGCACGTTCATGGCCGAGATGGCCGCTTCGAGCTGCCAGCCGCCGACGTTGTCGTAGTACACGTCCACGCCGCCGAGGTCGGGCCAGCCGTCGTGGTAGTCGAACGCGTCGTCGAAACCCAGCTCCTTGACGACGAACTCCGCCTTGTCCGGCGAGCCGACGCTGCCGATGACCCGGCCGGCGCCGCGCACGCGGGCCAGCTGCCCGGCGACGCTGCCGACCGCGCCGGCCGCGCTGGAGACGACGACCGTGTCCCCCGGCCGGATCTCGACCTGGCTCAGCCCCACGTACGCCACCACGGCCGAGCTGAGGTGGTGCGACAGCGACGGGTACAGGTCGCGGTCCACCACCTCGAACTCGGCCGCGTCCGCCACCGCGTACTCGCGCCAGGCGAGGCGGTGCAGCACCACGTCGCCGGGCCGCAGGCCGGGCGCCGCCGACTCGACGACCTCGCCCAGGGCGTGACCCCACGGCGCCACGCCGAGGTCGTAGTCCGGCACCTCGGGGGGCTCGACGTCCTGCATCCGCATGAGCAGACCGGGGTCGATCGCCATGTAGAGGTTGCGGACCACCACCTCGCCGGGACGCGGGTCCGGCACCGGCACCTCCACCAGCTCGAGTTCGCCGGGCACCGGCAGCGTGCCCGGCGGACGGCTGATCAGGCGGATCTCACGGCTTGTCGTCATGTCGGGTCGCTCCTCCGGCCGCCGGCTTGTCCGTCCCCCGACCTCGGCCGAGGGCGGTTCACGGTAACCGCCTGCGTCGGCCCCGCAGATCTTTCAGGTTGCTCACTCGGCGGCGGCCCGTGCTCCCGCCGGGAACGCCGGCGGACCGTTCGGGACACCGCAGTCGCGCCGGGACGCGACGGGTCGCGCGATCAGCCGATCGGACGCCGGCGCTGGGCCGGGCACCGGGTCGGTCGCGGCGGAACGGACGCGTCCGGCGGCGCGCCGGGCGGTCCACCGTGGACAGCGCATTTTGGAAGGTGGCGACGGCGGGTTCCGGTGGCACGCTCCAAAACCTCCGAGCACCGGAGGCGGCGCTCGGCCGAATGCCCCCACCCGCAGAACGAGCAGGGCGCGAACCCTGTGACCGAGGAGGAGCCGGCATGGACTTGAAGCCGATCGAGAGCGGGGCGACGGACCCCGCGACGGGCAGGGACCCGCGGCGCTGGGCCGCTCTCGCCCTCCTGTGCGTCGCCAGCTTCATGATGATCCTGGACTCGCAGTTCGTGGTCCTGGCGCTGCCGTCCATCCAGTCGGCGTTGGAGATGTCGCCCGAGCAGGTGCAGTGGGTCATCACCGTCAACGCCATCACCTTCGGCGGCCTGCTCCTGCTCGGCGGCCGGATGGCCGACCTGATCGGCCGCCGCAAGGCGTTCATGATCGGCGTGGCCGGGTTCCTGCTGACCACGATGCTGTCGGGGCTGTCCTGGGACGCCGGCACCCTCGTCATCGCCCGCGCCCTGCACGGCGTGTCCTCCGCGCTGATGGTGCCCAGCGCGTTGTCGATCCTGATGAACACGTTCCAGGAGGGGCCGGAGCGCAACCGGGCCATCGCGGCGTGGTCCGCGGTCGGCGGTGTGGGCGCGGTGGGCGGCCTGCTGGTGGGCGGCGTGCTCACCACGGAGCTGGGCTGGCAGTGGGCGTTCCTGGTCAACGTGCCCGTCGTGCTCTGCCTGCTGGTCGTGACGCCGTTCGTGCTGCGGGAGAGCCGTGACAGCGCGCAGCGGCGCACGTTCGACGTGGCCGGGGCGCTGACCGTCACCCTCGCGCTCGCCGCCCTGATCTACGCGACGGTGGACGGACCGGTCGCCGGGTGGGCCAGCGTGCGGACGATCGGCCTGTACGTGCTGGCGGCGGCGTTGATCGCGTTGTTCGTGGTGATCGAGTCGCGGTCCTCCGCGCCGCTGGTGCCGCTGCCGATCCTGCGCAAGCCCACCGTGCTGGTCGGCAACCTGCTGATGATGCTCGTCGCGGGCATCGTGTGGGGCGAGGGCCTGCTCATCTCCCTGCACACCCAGCAGGTGATGGGGTACTCGGCCTTCGAGTCCGGCCTGGTCAGCGCGGCCATGCCGGTCATGTCGGTCGCGGGCGCCTACGTCGGGCAGGCCATGGTCACCCGACGCGGCTTCAAGCTGCCCATGGCGGTGGGCGCGATCGGCCTCGGCGCCGCGTGCCTGCTGCTGACCCGGCTGCCGATCGGCGCGAACATCACCACGACCATCATCGTGCCGCTGGCCCTCTTCGGCCTGTGCCTGGGCATCGGGCACACCACGTCCAACATCGTCGCGCTGACCGATGTGGACGAGCCGGAGTCCGGTTTGGCGTCGGGCCTCATCTCGGCGGGGTTCCAGATCGGCGGCGCGATCGGCACCGCGATCGCCGCCACGGTCGCCGTGTCCGTCACGGCCGGTTCCACGGAGCCCGCCGACCTGGCCGCGGGCTTCGAGGCGGGTTTCGTCGCGTTGGCGATCATGGCCCTGCTCGCGCTGCTGCTCGCCTTCGCCCTGCCCGCCTACACCAGGCGGACGGGCAAGCGGCGCGCCGCCGCCGAGGCCCGTCCCGCGGCGGGCTGACCCCGCCGCCGGTTCCGCGCGCCCCCCGGGGGCGGGGGGGGGGGCGCGCCCCCC
>NZ_JBHYXZ010000291.1:0-4339 GCF_042752395.1 Actinosynnema sp. NPDC059335
GTTCAGGACCTGTGAGTTCCCCGTTCCGGATGGGGAATTCGGGGGTCCTGGAGGTTCGACACACGGGGCTTGAGGGTTCGACACACGGGTCAGACCTTGGCGAAGCCCGCTTCGACCAGGGCGGTGAACAGGGCGTCGGCGATGCCCGGCGCGGCGGCGAAGGTGACGTCCGCGCCCAGCTCCGGAGATTCACCCGGCAGGTGGACGACGGCCCCCGCCTCGGCGGCCAGCAACGCGCCCGCCGCCCAGTCCCACCGGTTCAGGCCGTGCTCGGCGTAGGCGTCCAGCCGGCCCGCCGCCACCGCGCACAGGTCCAGCGACGCCGCGCCGGCCCGCCGCATGTCCCGCACGCGGGTCGCCAGCCCGGCCCACGCGTCCGCCTGCCGCTGCCGCCGCTCGGCCCGGTAGGCGAAGCCGTAACCCAGGAGGGACACGTCCAGCCGGGTGACGTCGGAGACCGCCAGCCGCCGCCCGTCCAGCCACGCCCCGCCGCCGCGCGCCGCCGTCCACACGCGGCCGCTCGCCGGCTCGACCACCGCGCCCGCCACCGACTCGCCGTCGACCTGCGCGGCGACCGACACGGCGTAGTGGGGGATGCCGTACAGGTAGTTCACGGTGCCGTCGATCGGGTCGACGACCCAGGTCAGGCCCTCCACGGCGGCGCTGCCGCCCTCCTCCTCCCCGATCACCGGCTCGCCGGGCCGCAGCTCGGCCAGCCGCCGCCGGACCAGCCGCTCGCACGCGCGGTCGGCCGCGGTCACCACGTCGGTGATGCTGCTCTTGGTGTCGACATCGGTCACGGCGGCTTCGCGCGTGGCCACGGCCAGCTCGCCGGCCTCCCGGGCCACGAGCACGGCGACGTCGACCAATGAGCGCGGATCGAAACGCAACTGTTCCTCCTGCGTCACTCTCACGGGACTATCGGAGAACCGCAGGCTAATGTCTGCGGCCACGGTTACTGAATCGAGTAGGAAGGGCCACGGGGATGGGCATGACCCGCGGGTTCGGCGTGGACATCGGCGGTTCCGGCATCAAGGGCGGTCTCGTGGACCTCGAAGCGGGGGCACTGGACGGTGAGCGCCTGCGCATCACCACGCCGCAGCCGTCGACGCCGGACGCGGTCGCCGACGTGGTCGCCGAGATCGTCGAGAAGTTCAACTGGGACGGTCCCGTGGGCGTCACCCTGCCGTGCGTGGTGAAGCACGGTGTCGCGCACTCCGCCGCCAACGTGGACAAGGCGTGGATCGGCACGGACGCCGCCGCGCTGTTCGCCGAACGCCTCGGCCGGCCCAAGGACCAGGTCGTCGTCCTCAACGACGCCGACGCCGCCGGCATCGCCGAGATGCGGTTCGGTTCCGGTGTCGACCGGGACGGCCTGGTGGTGCTGCTGACGTTCGGCACGGGCATCGGCAGCGCCCTGTTCCTGGACGGCCGGCTCGTCCCCAACACCGAGTTCGGCCACCTGGAGGTCGACGGGCACGACGCGGAGAAGCGCGCGGCCGCCTCGGTGAAGGAGGACAAGGGCCTGACCTGGGCCGAGTGGACGCCTCGCGTGTCGCGCTACATCAACGTCCTGGAGAACCTGATCTGGCCGGACCTGGTCATCGCGGGCGGCGGGGTCAGCAAGAAGGCCGAGAAGTGGCTCCCGCTACTGGAGGTGCGCACCGAGGTGGTGGCCGCCGCGCTGAAGAACGACGCGGGCATCGTCGGCGCCGCCGTGGCCGCCGCGCAGGGCCTGCGGCACTGAATTCACCCTCGCCCGACCTGCGGGAACGCGTGCCGGAACGTCTCGGATGACGCCGGGGGGCAACGGCACGCGATTCTCGTCGTTACAATGGAACGGTGCCCCGCTGACGAACGATCCGGCGGGGGATCCCCCGTACTCAGGCGACCGAGGTTCGCGCCCTTCGGTCGGCCTTGATCGACAGTCGCGAAAGGGCGTACGTGGCAGCCGCGAAGACGACTCAGGCAGCTAAGGCTGACGCCGAGGAGACGCCCAAGGCCACCTCGGCGAGGAAGGCCCCGGCCAAGAAGCCGGCGGCGAAGACCGCCGCGTCGGGCAAGACGGCAACGCGGGCGCCGCGCAAGACGGCCGCCAAGGCCGCGGCCGCCGCGCCCGGCAAGGTGAAGAAGGACGGCGACGAGCCCGACGACCTCGAGGTCGCCCCGGACGCCGAAGACCTGGTCGACGACGTCGAACTGATCGACGAGCCGGTCGAGGAGGAGCCCGCCGAGGAGGAGGCCAAGCCCGGCGAGGGCGACTTCGTCTGGGACGAGGAGGAGTCGGAGGCCCTGCGGCAGGCCCGCAAGGACGCCGAGCTGACCGCCTCGGCCGACTCGGTCCGCGCCTACCTCAAGCAGATCGGCAAGGTCGCCCTGCTCAACGCGGAGGAGGAGGTCGAGCTCGCCAAGCGCATCGAGGCCGGCCTCTACGCCGCCGAGCGGGTGCGCCGCGCCGAGGACGAGCAGGAGAAGCTGACCCCGCAGCTCCGCCGCGACCTGCGGTGGATCGTGCGGGACGGCGAGCGGGCCAAGAACCACCTGTTGGAGGCGAACCTCCGCCTGGTCGTGTCGCTCGCCAAGCGGTACACGGGTCGCGGCATGGCGTTCCTGGACCTGATCCAGGAGGGCAACCTCGGCCTGATCCGCGCGGTGGAGAAGTTCGACTACACCAAGGGCTACAAGTTCTCCACGTACGCGACGTGGTGGATCCGCCAGGCGATCACGCGCGCGATGGCCGACCAGGCCCGCACCATCCGCATCCCGGTGCACATGGTCGAGGTCATCAACAAGCTGGGTCGCATCCAGCGCGAGCTGCTCCAGGACCTGGGCCGCGAGCCCACGCCGGAGGAGCTGGCCAAGGAAATGGACATCACCCCGGAGAAGGTGCTGGAGATCCAGCAGTACGCCCGGGAGCCCATCTCGCTGGACCAGACGATCGGCGACGAGGGCGACAGCCAGCTCGGCGACTTCATCGAGGACTCCGAGGCCGTGGTGGCCGTGGACGCGGTGTCGTTCACGCTGTTGCAGGACCAGCTCCAGTCGGTGCTGGCGACGCTGTCGGAGCGCGAGGCGGGCGTGGTGCGGCTGCGGTTCGGCCTCACCGACGGCCAGCCGCGCACGCTGGACGAGATCGGCCAGGTCTACGGCGTGACGCGGGAGCGGATCCGGCAGATCGAGTCGAAGACGATGTCGAAGCTGCGGCACCCGTCGCGGTCCCAGGTGCTGCGCGACTACCTGGACTGAGCACTTCCCCCGGGACCCCTCGACCCACGCGGTCGGGGGGTCCCGGGCTTGTGCGCGCCCTCCCCCGCACCGCACCGCCCTCCCCCGCGCCGCCTCACGGCGTCCGCACCGCCCTGCGCCGCTGACAGGCGTCCGCACGGGTCCTACGGCGTCCGCGCCCTACGGCGGTCCCGGAGGCTCGTAGCCGGGGTCCCGCAGCGCGCGGCCCTGGGCGGGGCGGCGTGTCGGTCGGGCGGCCCTACGGCGGCCTGGGCGGCTCGTCGGCGGGGCGGCCTCACGGCCTGGGCGGCTCGTCGGCGGAGCGGTCCGTTGGCGGGGCGGATCGGCGGGCGGTCCGGTGGTCGGGCGGCCTCCGGCGGGCCGGAGAACGGTCCGTGAACCGGACGGATCATGTCCGGATCGTGGAACCCGGACCCGTGTTCGCTCTGGGCTGACCAAAGTGTTACCGATCACATCGCGGGCCCCGCGACGCCCACCTTCCGGAGCAACGGACGTGCGTCGAACGCCGTATTCGCAGGTCGGAAATCCGTTGACACGACAGCGGAACGTGAGCGCGGGCCGGGCGAACCGGCGCAAGAGGCAGGTTCCGACCACCCGGGCGCCGGGTAAATGGGGAGTGACGCGGGTCGCCACGACCCAGGGAACACTGACTTACGCCCGTGCGTCTGCAAGAGTGGAAGCAGCGAACACGGCGCACCCGCCAGATGCGAAGTGGTCGCAGCTAGGTGTGAGGGCACCGATCCCCGGTGCCGGGACGGAGGGAGATTTCCATGACTACCACGCTCACCCGCCCCGCGTTGACCGCTGCCGACCGCTGCGACCGCTGCGGGGCTGCTGCCCAGGTTCGCGCCGTGCTCCCCTCCGGGGGCGAGCTGCTGTTCTGCGGGCACCACGCCCGGGAGCACAGCAGCAAGCTGCGCGAGCTCGCTGCCGAGTTGCAGCAGGGCTGAACACCACGGGTCCCGGCAAAGGACCCGTAGCACCCTAGCCGTCCGGGGCGGGGATCCGACGAGGATCCCCGCCCCCCACAATTTCCCGGGGGGCGCCCGCACCGTGGGGCCGGGGACACCGGACCGGAACGCCCGCGGGTCCC
>NZ_JBHYXZ010000292.1:0-4148 GCF_042752395.1 Actinosynnema sp. NPDC059335
CCCCTTCGCGTCACAGCAGGCCGACGGCCACCGCCACGCTCAGCAGCAGGGCGGTCGCGCCCGCGAACGCGGCGCCGGCGGTCAGGGCCGCGGCCGGCAGCGGGGAGCCGGCCAGGCGGCTGAGCACGCCGGCGGCCAGGGCGACGGCGGTGGCCGCGCCCGCGATCGCGGCCAGGGTCAACAGCGTCACCAGCAGTGGGTTGGGGGTCATCGGCGTTCCTTCCCGGCCTCGTCCTGTGATCACCTCTGACTCTGCGGCGCGACCGGGGCGCGTGGCGCCGGCTCGCTGACCGGTCCGTGACATCCTGACCGGGGCGCGGAGGAGGTGGAGTTGGTCTCGCTGGACGACGTCGCCGCCGAGCTGCGGGTGTTGCGCCGTCGTGGTTTCGGCGAGCTGGACGAACGGACGTTGGCGGACCGGTTGCCGGGGCTGGCCGCCGCCGCACGGCGGGTCTACGACGTGGCGCCGGACCGGCCCGCGCCGCTGCGCCGGTTGATCGTCGCGGCGGGCAGGCAGGTCACGCCCGCGGAGCTGCGGCCCGCGGTGGCGGACCTGTTCGGCCTGGCCGACACGTTCGGCAAGACCCTGGCCTACCGGCAGCACGCGGCCGCGGCCCGGTTCGCCCCGGTGCCCGCGCCCAGCACGTTCCGGCAGGCCCCGCAGTACACCCGCCGCCTGGTGGAATCGCTCGCGGCGGCCGTGGTCGACCTGGTGTCGGGCAGCACGCTGACCGAGTTGCGCCGGCACGCGGGCGAGGATCTGGTCGACCGCGCGGACCTCGTGGCCGAGGGCGTCGCGCTGATCGAGGGCGGCGCCCGGTTCCTGTGGCTGCGCGGCGAGCCGGGCACGGGCAAGACCGTGCTGGCCGACCGGCTCGCCGAACGCCTCGCGCCGCTGCACCCCGTGGTCCGCATCCGCATGGGCAACTCGCGGGTCATGGACGAGGACGTGCTGCGGGCCGTGGACGAGCCGCACGTGGACCGCGCGGCTCGCCTGGAGCTGTTCCGGCGCAGGCTGGCCGAGGGCGGCTCGATCGGGCTGGTGATCCTCGACGACGCCGACTCCCCCGCCGCGGTGGACGCCCTGGCGTTGGCGGACTCGCGGACCCCGGTCGTGGTGACCAGCCGCACGGCGGGACCGGAGGGGGTGGCCGAACTGGTCGTGGGCAACCTCGGTCCCGACGACGCCGAGGAGGCCGTGCGGCGGCTGCTGCCCGACCTGGGCGACGAGCACGCCGCGCGGCTGGCCCGGCTCTCCGGCGGCCGTCCGCTGGTCATCGGCCACGTCTGCCGGTACCTGCGCGACGCCGGGCTCGACGCCGCGACCGTGTTGGACGGCCTGGAGCAGGACACCGGGCGGGCGCTGGACGCCATCGACTCGACCACCGACCGCAGCCTGACCGCGGTCTACCGGGGCGTGCTGGCGGAGTTCGCCGCGCAGGGCGACGTGACGGCCGTGCTGGACAGCCTGCTGTGGATCGCGGTCGAGGGCCTGGTGCCCTGGTCGGTCGGGCGCGCGTTCCTGGCCCACCGGTTCCCCGGTCCGATCGGCGCGGTGCTGGTGTCCACGGCGGAGGTGGTGCTGGCCCGGCACGGCCTGGTGGCGGTGCAGGACGACGCGTACGTCGTCCACACCCTCACCGCGGAGGTGCTGTGCCGGCTGCGGCGGGAGTCGATGACCGCCGTGCTGGCCGACTTCGTGGACTTCCTGCGCCTGCCCCCGCCCGACGAGCCGCGGACCGACCAGCGCGGGCTGATGCACGCCGAGCTGACCGTCACCGCGGGCCTGGTGGACGGCGGAGACCTGCTGTGCCTCGGGTCGGCCTCCTGGCTCGCGGTGCGCCGGCGCGCAGACGGGTCGCGCTCGGCGACGCTGTACCGCGTGCACTCCACCGGCATCAGCGCCCTGGCGGACGGCGGCGAGACCCGGCAGTTGGCGGGCGCGGCGCTCGAGGAGGTGGCCGACTGGACCAGCGACTACTACGAGCGGTCGGCGTGGCTCTACGGTTTCCGCGCCGCACGCGACGAGGAGCCGACCGAGCACGGTGACGGCCACGTCCACCGGGTGCCGTTCATCCCGGCGGACCCGGTGGTGGACCGGGGTTTCACCGAGGCGCGGTGCGGCAGGCGGTGGCGCGTCCGGCGGTCGCGGGCCGAGGCCGAGGGGCTGCCCGAGTGCCCGGACTGCGCCGCGATGTCGTGGCGCGAGTTGGTGCGGATCTGGGCGGGCCTGGGCGTGACCACCACGCTGCGGCGGCTGCTGGCCGGCTTCGACGCGGCGGTCGCGGCGGGCGACGTGCCGGCGGCGTCCGAGCGGGCCGGGGAGGTGGACCGGTTCGTCGAGCGGACCCGACCGCTGCCCACCGTGTCCGTGGCGCGGAAGCTGGCCAAGGCGGACATGGCGTTGGCGCGACTCGTGCGACCGCACGACCCGGAGCGCGCTCTCACGCTGTACTCGCGCGCCGCGGACCGGTACGGGCAGTGCCTCAGCCGCCTCACCGGTGACGACCTGTTCAGCGCGTTGGACGAGTTGGGCAACGCCCTCGCACCGCAGACCTCGCTGCTGCCGCGATCGGACCCGGCGGCGCTGCGGGCCGTGTACGCGCGTCTGGTCGAGGTGCACCGGAAGCAGCTCGACCTCCGCCCCGACGACGTCTGGGCGCGCGACCTGCTGGGCGTGGTGCTGGCGAACCAGGCGAACCTGATCGCCGCGGACGACCCCGCCGCCGCGCTGCCCCTGCTCGACGAATCCGTTTCCCTGCACCGGGACGCGCTGGCCCGCGAGGACCGCACGTCGTCACGGCGCTTCCTCGCCGACACCGCGTCCGTCCGCGCCGGGGTCCTGCGCCGGCTCCGCCGACCGGACTCGGAGTCGGTGGCGGAGGCCGCCGGGCACTACCGGGCGCTGGCCGCCGACGCGCCCGACGACGCGGACCTGTTGGGCAGCCTGGTCACCGAGACCTACCGGCTGGCCCTGGCGAACCGCGAGGACCGGTCACCCGGGGCGCTTGCCCGCTGGCAGGCGTTGGAGGCGGACACGCGCAGGCTGAGCGCGTTGCGGCCGGACGACCCCCGCAACGCGCACGGCCTCGGCGTGGTCCTGGCCCGTCACGCGCACGCGCTGCGCGAGGTGGAGCCGGGCCGCGCGGCCCGGTTGCGCGCGGAGGCGACGTCGTTGCTCACGACGTTGGCGGAGCGGGATGCGGACGACGTCCGGACGTTGGGCGACGCGGCGCGCGGGCTCGCGCTGCTGGCCGAGGACGACACCCCGGAGGACGAGACGGCGACCGGCGCGGCGCTGGCCCTGTTCCACCGGTACCTCGACCACCGGCCCGGCGACGTCGCGGCGATCCGCGAGATCGGCAGGCTGTCCGCGCTGCGGGGGTGGCGGCGGTGGAACACCGACCGCGACGCCGCGGTGGGGCACTACGGCCGCGCGGTGACGTGGTTCCGCACCGCGCTCGACCTCCGCCCGGACGACCCCGGCGACCGCTTCCGCCTCGCCGTCACCCTGCGCGACCACGCCGTGCTCGACAACGACGCGGGGACCGCCGGGGAGGCCGTCGAGGCGATCCGGCACGCCTTGGAGCTGCTGCCGGACCACCCGGAGCTGCTCGGCGCGCTCGCCATGACGTTGGCCGGACGCGCACGCCTGTTGTGGGCGAAGGGCGAGCGCGGCGCGGCGACCGCCGTGGGCGACGACGCGATGGCGGTCCAGCGGGACCTCCCCGCCGACCCCCGGCACGCCCTGGACATCGCCCGGGTGCTCCTGGCCTGCGCGACCGTCCGCGGCGACGACCGGCTCCGGGCGGAAGCCGAACAGCGCTACCGGTCGTACCTGCGGACGTCGCCGGACGACCCGCAACCGCACTTCGAGCTGGCCGTCCTGCACGCGGAGGCGGGCGACGCCGCCCGGGCGATCGGCCGCCTGGCCCGGTGGTGGCGCACCACCCGGAAGACGCCCGACGTGCGGCGGTGGCAGGTGGCCGCCGAGCACGCCTTCGACCCGGTCCGCGACGACCCGCGGCTGGTCGCCCTGCTCGCGCGCGACGGGGGGGGGCCGCGCGCCAGGGGCTGGGGCGGGGGGCGGGGCCCCCCGGCCCCAGTGAAGGCACACGGGCCAGACACCCGCCGGGCGCACCGCAAGG
>NZ_JBHYXZ010000293.1:0-4094 GCF_042752395.1 Actinosynnema sp. NPDC059335
ATTTTTTTTTCCTTGTCTCTCGCCTGCGCGGCGCGGGGGGGGGCGGCCGGGCCGGGCGCCGGCGGCGGGGGGGGCGGCGCCCCCCGCCCGGCCGCGGCGACGACGGTGCGCCGAAGCCGAGGCGCCGGCGGATCACCGTCCACCAGGACGCCCCGAAACCCCAGTCGGACGGCGTCCAGGTCGGTCTCCCGACCAAGGTCGGCGAGAAGTGGCGCGGCAGGAACGGCTCACCCGAGGACACCCAGTTGTGGGTCGTGACGGTGACGCCGTGGGGCGGTGTGACCTTCGTGCCGATCACCCACCCGGACACGATCCTCGGGTTCAAGGACCACGCCGTGACCGCGAACAGCGAGGCGCGCGTGACCTACAACTGGGGTGGCGACTTCACCGGCACGGTCATCAACACCTTCTACCCCCGGTTGCCGAACGAGTGGGGAGTCCCCTACCACCACGTCTTCACGTGACCGCGCCCGCCGCAGCGCGAACCCGCCAGTGCCAATGGCCGTACCGCCCGGAAGGGGCAGCAGGGTGCCCGTGCCCATGCAGGATCTCAAGGTCGGAATAGTCAACGCCGCCACGAAGAAGGCGATCGGCGCGCAGGAGCCGCCGGCCGCGGACGGGCACCTCGTCGTCCGCGACTTCCCCGACGGCGGCCCGAGCCCGGCGCGGTGGCAACTCGTGCCCGTGCAGCCGGCGTCGGGGGATCAGGCGTACGTGATCCGCGACGCGGGCAGCGGCGAAGTGCTCGACAACCCCTCCGCGGCGGACGGGAAGGTTCACCGGCGGACCGCGAACGGCGGCCAGGCCCAGCAGTGGCGCGTCATCCCGGTGGACGGCGAAGCGGACCTCTACCGCATCGAGTGCGTCCGCGACGACGTCGTCCTCGGTCTGACCGATCCCGAGCACCCGGACGGACCCCGCCTCGTCCTGCGCGAGCACGACGAGGACGACGAGAGCCAGCGGTGGCGGTTCGTCCCGGCCGCGCCCGAACGCACCTCCGACCCCGTGCTGCGGTGGACGCCGGTAACCCACTGGAACGGTCGGCAGTCCTGGCGACTGGTCCGCTCGACCGCACTGCGGCCGGCGCCCGACGCGACGCCCTCCTTCAGCGACCCGCGGTTGGTCCTCGGGCGGTTCGGCAGCCGCCCGGACGCCGGAGGTTGGGAGAGCGACCCGGCCGCCCGGCCCCCGAGCGGCGACCCGGGCTGGAAGGCGGGGGCCGCCCCGCGTTTCGTCGCCGACCTCACGGGGCGGGGGCGGGTCGACCTCGTCGGGATCAAGCCCGGCAAGGGGATCGTGACGTCGTCCGGGAGGGGCGACGGCACGTTCGAGGAGACCGAGCGGGTCCTGCACCAGGTCGCGGGCTCGAACGACGCCGCGCGCCGCGAGGACGTCTTCTCCCTCGTGGACCTCTCGGTGGCGGGGGGGGTCCACGTCGTCGGCTTCCACGACGACGGCCTCCGGGTGTCGCGGCAGGGCCAGGACGGGCGGTTCACGCCGGCGGACGCCGAACCGGTCCTGCCGGCGTTCGGGTACGGCGACCGGGCCGGCGGGTGGCGGGTCGACAGGCATCCCCGCTCCCTGGTCGACACGACGGGTGACGGCCGGCTGGACGTCGTCGGGTTCCACGACGACGGCGTCTGGGTGTCGCTCCAGGACGAGGAGGGGGTCTTCTCCGAACCCGTGTTCACCCTCGACGACTTCGGGGTCGACAAGGGATGGCGTTCGGTCGAGGAGCACCCGCGGTTCCTGGTCAAGACCACCGCCGACGGCACGGTGGACATCGTCGGGTTCGGCCCGCAGGGGGTCGTCCTGTCACGCGGGCGCGGAGACGGCACGTTCGAGGAAGCCCGTCTCGTCCTCAACGACTTCGGGGGCGCCCAGGGGTGGACGGGGCGCAAGCACCTCCGACTCCTCGCCGACACCACCGGCGACGGGACCCTCGACATCGTCGGCTTCGGGGACGAAGGAGTCTGGGTGTCCCACGGCCGCGGCGGTGGGTTCGGGGCCGCTCAACTCGTCAGCCGGGGATTCGGGCACGACGAGGCGGCCGGGGGCTGGCGGGTCGACCACCACCCCCGCCACCTCGCCGACGTCACCGGCGACGGACGCCTCGACATCATCGGGTTCGGCGGCCCGGGGGTGCACGTCGCCCGCAACCTGTTCCGCCGCTTCATGGCCCGGTGAACACCGGCGCGACGCCCGCCGCCGGTCGAGCAGGTGCCGTGCGGGCGGGCGCGACGACGTCACCCGCGGCAGGACCGAACCGAGGAACGTGAGGAACGCGATGAGCTCCCCCGGCGCCACGACCACGCAACCCCCCTCCTACACGGCCACCGTGGTGGCGGGGAACGGGACCCAGGGCGGGGGTGGCGACGGCGGTCCCGCGACCTCCGCCCAGCTGAGCTACCCGGCGGGGATCGCGGTGGACGCCGGGGGTTCGCTCTACATCGCAGGGTGGCACAACCACCGGGTCCGGGTCGTCGCGCCGAACGGCGTGATCACCACCGTGGCGGGCACCGGTGTCGGCGGGTCCGACGGTGACGGCGGCCCGGCCACCTCCGCCCGCTTGAGCTACCCCGTGGACGTGGCGGTCGACGGCGCCGGGTCGCTCTACGTCATCGACCTGGACAGCCACCGGGTGCGCAAGGTCTCGAACGGCGTGATCACCACGGTGGCCGGTACCGGGACCGCCGGGTTCGACGGTGACGGCGGCCCGGCCACCGCAGCCCGGCTGTTCGGCCCGCGGAGCATCGCCGTGGACGGCGCCGGCAACCTCTACATCGCCGACACCGGCAACTACCGCGTCCGGAAGGTCGCGGCCGACGGGGTGATCACCACGGTGGCCGGGTCGGGGACGTCGGGAGGCGGCGGCGACAACGGTCCGGCCACCGCCGCCCAACTGTCCCACGCGATCCAGCTGGCCGTGGACGGCGCCGGGACCCTCTACATCTCCGACTCGGTGCACCACCGCGTCCGCAAGGTCGCCGCGAACGGGGTGATCACCACGGTGGCCGGGACCGGGACCGCCGGGTTCGACGGTGACGGCGGCCCGGCCACCTCCGCGCGCCTGAACTGCCCGGTCGGGGTCGAGGTCGACGGCGCCGGCAACCTCTACATCGCCGATTCCAGGAACGACCGGATCCGCAGGGTGAGCCCGAGCGGGGTGATCACCACGGTGGCGGACAACGTCACCTCGTGCTTCAACCGCGCCAACGACCGCACCTTCGACACGCCCAGGTTCTTCGACGCGATGGCCATGGACAACGCCGGCGACCTCTACCTCGCCGGCAGGGACAGGCAGCAGGTCGTGCGGATCACCCTGGCCGAGGACCCCGCTCTCCCCGCCTCAGGCACCGTGGTGTCCTGGATCAACCGGCGCAGCAGCCTGCGGCTGGGTGTCCGCAACGAGTCCTCCGCCGAAGACGCCCAGATCCACCAGAGCCCAGGCGGTCTCAAAGCCCACCGGCGGTGGCGGCTCACCGTGGTGGCGCAGGACCGGGGCGTCGACTACTACACGATCGAGAACATGAAGAGCGGCAAGGTGGTGGAAGCCGTCGGCACGAGCGTCGTCCAGCGCACCTACGCCGGCGCACGGCACCAGCAGTGGCAACTGCTCCCGGTGACCTCCGCGACCACCGGCGCTCCGGTGTACCGGATCGCGAACCGGGACAGCGGCCGGTTCCTGCACGTCGACTCCCGCAGCTCCGCGTCCATCGAACAGCGCGGCCCGCAGCCCGGCTACGACGGCCAGGAGTGGGAGCTGGAACCGGCATAGGGGCGCGTACGCGCGAAAGTCGCGCCTCGGAAAGCAATCGCCTCCAACGCGCCGGCGCCATCGCCGAACTGGCCGAGGCCGCCGCCGCACTGGGCGGTGAGGCGGCCGACGAGGCGCGTCGCCACGTCGCCGAACTCGCCCGGCTCGCCCACCGCGTGCCGGGACCGCACGTGGTGGCCGGCCTCGCCGCCGCGCGGGCGTTCCTGGCCGAGGAACCCGACCAGCTCACCGCCGTCGAGGACGCGCTCGCCGCGACCGGCACGCGGTTCCCGGTGCTGCACGCGCGGCTGCTGCTCCTCAAGGGCGCGCGTGCAGC
>NZ_JBHYXZ010000294.1:0-4054 GCF_042752395.1 Actinosynnema sp. NPDC059335
GTCCGCGGCGACGCCGATCGCGTAGCCGCGCATCGAGTCGGGCAGAGTCCTGCCGATGTCGTCGATGCGGCCGTCACGACCCCATCGCACGACGTGCCACCGGCCCGACTCGGTGTTCGCCTCGCCCGCCACGATCCCGTTGTCGTTCACCGCCGACGCGTAGCTGGCGGTGCCGCCGGGCAGCGTGCCCAGATCGACAACCACCTGGTCGGCCTGCGCCGTCGGGACTGAGAAGGTGGCCAAGACCGCGACGACCGCGGCCAGCGACCAACGACGGATTCTCATCGGAACACCTTCCCGGCCCCGGACGCCGGCCATTCCGGCCCAGTTGCCCGCCAACCATCCCGCGCCCGTCGTCACGGCGACACGTCCGTTCGACCCTTCTTCACCGGGGCATTCGGCCCGCCGCCGGCTACCCGCACCGCATTCGTGCGGAAGCCTGACGTGCGCCACGGCGAGCGGCTCGACGCCGGCCGTCGGCAAGTGATCGTCAGAACGGGATGACGAGCACGGCGGGACCACCGGACAGCACCAGGTGGAGAAGTCCTTGCCCTTGAGGGCGAGGCGGCAGCCGGAAGTCCCCACGCCGTCGTTGCTTTCGTCCCTGCCCGGACTTCCGCCATTCCCCCACGCTGAGAGAGGGAGGTGCACCATGCCGCACACCGACGCCCTGACCGGACCGATCACCGCCCATGACATCGCCCACCTGCCGGAGCTGGCTCAGCGCTACCTGAGGTTCGCGCAGGCGCTTGGCCGTCCCGCGGACCTGTGGTTCCGCGCGACCGTGCCGGGCTTCTTCCGGCTGCGCCCCGACCAGCGCTGGATGGCTTGCATCAGCGAGCAGCACAACAGCGCCGCGGACCTCACGCGCGACTTCCGGATGCGGCTCAGGATGGCCCACCTGATCCCCGTGCAGGCCACCGACGTCTACGCGCACGGGCACGGTCGGATGCGCGCCACCGCCCTGGGCACGTTCACCCTCGCCGACGGACGGGGCACCGCGTACGACCTGAGCGAACTGGTGACGTTCCTCGACGACGCCGTGCTGTTGGCACCATCCATGCTGCTGCGCCTGGCCGTGACGTGGACCGAGGTCGACGACCACGGCTTCGAGCTGACGTTGACCGACAACGGCAACACCGTCACCGGCCGGGTCGTCGTGGACGACCGCGGCGCACCCCGCGAGTTCACCACCGACGACCGCTGGGCCGACCTGCCGGAGGGCTTGGTCAAGACCCGCTGGTCGACTCCGGTCGACGGGTGGTGCCTGGTCGACGGGCGCATGCGCCCGCGACGCGGCACCGCCGTGTGGCACCTACCCGACGGACCGTTCGCCTACGCCCAGTTCGACTACGTCAACGCCGACATCACCCACGGATCCGAGCCGCCCGACGGTCGGAACGACATCGCCCCTCCGCCAAGCCGCTGACGCCGCCACCGCGCTGTCACCCCCTCGGGTAAGTCTCGCGGAGCCGGATTCCGCCTCCTCGGCGGTGCGCACCGTCCGGGCCGCCCTCAGGGAACGGCGGCAGACGCGGGTGGACCGCCACGACGGCGACGGCGAAGTTGCTGTGTCGGTGGGCGGCCCGCAGGGTCGTGCCGATGGCGATGCCGGAACTCCCACCACACGTGCCCGCCTTGGCCTGGTTGACGCCCTCCCGCGGACCGCCTCGGGTGCCCCGACACCGACCGGAATCTTCAAGACGGTGCCCGAACTGCTGCCAGCGCGCAGGTCGCATTCGCACCACCCCGCCGCCACCACCGCCGAGCCCGGGGACCACCAGGATGAACCTCCAACCACTGCCACCGCCCAGGCCCCGACGACGTGCACCATGACGCACTGGTCGAAGCGGACCAGGGCGTCACCGTGCCGTTGCGGGCCGATGCCAGTGTGAAGGGTGCTGCGGGTGGCTCGCGAAAAGGCGGGGCGCGCAGGTTGTGGACGTGCTGGAGGACGGTGACCGGATCGCGCGTCACCAACACGACGACGTGATACAGCGGACGCGATCGGTCGGCCTCGATCTTCAATCGTCTCGCCATGTCCGGCGCGGCCCACTGTACGGAGCCTCTGTCCTCGCTTCAGTTCGCCCCCCACAGTACCGATCAGATGAGCATGCCCAGTCGGTACATGATCGCCACCACTCCGACCAGGCCGGCGCCCAGCGTGCCGCTGCCCCAGACGTAGCCGAACATGCGGATCGCGTCGGCGCGTCGCTTCGCATCGGCGGAGGTCGTGACGACGGTGACCAGCCGCCAACCAAGGATCGCCGAGAACACCGCATACCCGACGACGATCAGACCCAGCATCTCGATACCTCACCTCACGCGATCGTGGCCGGGGTGCCGGCTTCGGCGAGGCATAGGTGTCGGAGCAACCGAATGGTAACGGGGACTCTGTCGATCGGGGAACGCCGAAAAGATCTTGGAAGTTTCCGTTACCTGCGGACGGGAGGCCGACCTAACAGAGGGTCGTGTACGTAGGCATCTCCCGGACACCGGCGCCTCCACCTGCGGCGTCGCCGCAGACGGAGATGCGTGGAGCGTTCCGCAGGAGCTCTGAATGCCTATTGCAGGAGGGTGGAGGTCATGGAGGCGGGCGATCAGCCGGGTGGGCAGCCACCGCGGCCGGACGGCCCCTCGGACCTACAACCGGACGACCAGGGCGCGACCGCCGTCGATCGACCCGGCGAGCCGAGTGACGCGATGGACATCGACACCTTCGATGCGTACGGCTTCGACGAGTCCGTGCTCGACAGCCTCGACCAGGAGAGCGGTGACTCCGAGGCAGGACAACGTGCCGCGCTAGCGGAGCGGTTGGAGCGCACGATGCAGGAGTTCGACCTGATCGAGACGCTGCGCGCAGCCAACTTCACCGGGCCTCGCTACGAGGCGCTCACCGCCGACCTGGCCGCATACGGTCTCAATGTGACGGATTCTTGGATCCGACGGCGGATCATCTATGCGAAAAGCGCCCAGCGTGGTCGGCCAGTGCATTGTGAGGATTTCGTGCGCGAACACCTGGCCACCGCCGCAGACGACAGAAGTAGCCTTGCCGGAGAAATTGTTGCTCACGCTCTGGTATTCTTCGGCGACTACGCGCTCCGGCGAGAAAAATGGTCTCCGCTCGGCGGCGCAGGACTCCGCACATTCTTCATCGGTGCGTGCGTCGCCGTGTTCGCCAATGTTTTCCGCGCTTGGCATAAGGAGTTCCGCAACGCGTTGAAGGCGCAACCGTGCGGCGTAGGAGGTGAGCGCGATGACATCCCGCTACAAATCTTAGACCACTCGAACGGTAGCGATCCCGGCGACCTCGTAGTGAGCGAGCAATGGGTCAGCGGTCATCTCGCCAAGATTGCGAAGGAAAACCTGCGACACGCTCTCGATGCGATCGCGCGCCGTGGTGCAACATACGCCGAGATCGGACAAGAGCTTGGCATGCCTTCAGCCACAGTGAAGATGATGGTTGTGCGATACCGCAAGGAACAGGTCCGTCGGCGAGCGAATCGAGGAAGGCCGTGAACCGCATCCGCCTAGGTCAGGCCGCCCACCGGCCCCTTAATGTGACATTGGTTGTGCAATTGTGCGCCATCCTCGAGCAGCAGCAAGAACACTCTCCGGACCCGGAGCGTCAGAAGTTCATCCGCAAATTGCGCCGAATCCGAAATCAACTGATTCACGCACCGAGCACAACACTCACGGAAAGTCGGGACGTCGCCGAGGTGATGGACTATCTCCAGCGTGTCGACCGGACCACGTTGGGCACTTCGGCAGCGAAAGCGACGCGGCACAGGATGCAGCCTGATTTGATCGCATCAGTGTTGCGACGAGCACATGACCTGCAGCCTCGCGGGTCTACACCCCTGCCGCTCACAAATCCCATCGACCGATCTGAAACCGCGAAATCGCCGCTCATCAAGTTCCAGTTGTTGGGTCCGTTGGAGGTGTGGCACGAGGGCACTCGGGTCCCGCTGGGCGACCAACAGCAGCGGTACGTCCTCGTCGTGCTGCTGCTGCACGCGAACAAACCGGTGTCCACCGACAAGCTGACCGACAT
>NZ_JBHYXZ010000295.1:0-510 GCF_042752395.1 Actinosynnema sp. NPDC059335
CACCACGCGCTCGGCCGCCAACGCGCCCGGCCACGCCACCGCCACCGCCCCGATCGCCACGTCCAGCGCCGCACGTTCGGCCAACCACCGCGCCACCGACGGCACCCGCACCGGCAGGTCACCCAACTCGGCCAGCAACGCGGGACGGGGAGCACGGTCGTTGTGCACATCCCGCCGCAGCGGCAACACCACCCGCCGGTGGAACTCGGCACCGTGACGACCGGCGCTGTCGTGCAACGCGTCGGTCACCTCCGCCGCGAGCCCCCGAACACGGGAATGCGCTGCGACCGCGGCCGTCATCGCCGCACGGAAAGCCGTCGCGCCCGCCGGGGATTCCGGGTAGGGCAACGCCGCCACGCGCACCAACACGTGCGACGCCAACTCGGTGGTGATCACATCGGCCACACGCGCTCCCCCTGCGGACGGGGGGTGGGGGGGCCGGGGGGGCGCCCCCGCCCCCGAGTTCCCCCACGACGCCAGCCACCAGCGCCGGCGCCCCGAGCCCCCGAC
>NZ_JBHYXZ010000295.1:520-3867 GCF_042752395.1 Actinosynnema sp. NPDC059335
CACCGTGTGGGTCAACACAGCGCCCCCCCGCCCACCCCCTGCGGCGGGGGGGGGCCGCCGGACCCCCCCCCCCCGACGTGGAACACCGGCGTGCCGCCACGACCCGTGGTGGCCCGCGCCTCAACCGGCCGGACCGACTACTTCTTGGTGTCGATGTGCGGCCGGGTGTGGGAGCAGCACGAGCACGACACGCTCGCCACCGCGGGTTCGCCGTCCGTGAACGTCGCGTCGGCGATGGTCGTCACGGCCAGTTCGTCCAGGACCAGGTCCTCGACGTCGAAAGTCAAGTCCATGGCGTCCTCCCTCGTTCAGTTCGGAGTGGGGCATTGCAGCCGCGACCCTAAGCGGATTGATCGGAGACCGACAAGAGCCCCGAACCCTATTCCAAGGATTCGAGAAAGGAATCGCGCCGGTCGTTCGGGCGAATGCGATCGGTTCGAACGGGTGCCCCTGTTCGGACGCCCACCGGGTGTGCTCGGGGTAATCGCGCGGTACGTGCGGCGAAGTGCCCGCGACCTCGTGTAGATTGCACTCCTCACAGGTCAACGCCCTGCGCCGGGCCGGAGTTGTGGTCCGAGTGGCCGATCCAGGGCGTCGGCTGTTCGTCGGCGACCATTCGCACCCGGCCTTCCCGGTCGTGAGTGCGGTATTCCGAACGGGCGGAACGGTGGCGATCCGGAAAAGCGCGACGGAACTGTCGGTGACGTGAACGTCGAACGGGAAAGAAGACGATCCCGATTTGCCGTGCCGCCAAACCGCCGCGGTTTCGAAGGCGGGGCCACCCCCGGGGCGGCCCCGACCACCGTCAGGTGTCGGCGCCCGGGGCCGGCCTCTCGACGAGCTCCCACCGGTCGCCGTGACCCGTGGCGATCGCGAACGCCTCGATCACCCGCCGGGCCGCCGCCGGATCGTCGACGAAGTCGACGGCGCTGACGGCGGCATTGAGGTCGACCGGCGGCCCACCGCCGAGGCTCGCGGCCAAGGCGATCATGTGCCGGTCACGGTCCGGCACGTCGGCGGCCGCCGCGAAGCCGACCACCGCCGCCCAATCGGTGACACCCCCCATCCGCACGATGTCACCCATGTCCCACGGCAGGTCCCGGATCCACACGAGGTCGCCGAAGCCCGGCCGGTCCGGTCTGTCATCCCCTCCTCGCCGGGCACGTCGCTGACGTCGAGGTCCACGGACAGGTGGCGCAACGTGCCGTCCGTACACGGTTGAGGTGTGATCGGATCCTCCTCGGCACCGGGTGCTCCGGCGGTCGCCCGTGACGACCAAGCCCATCCATGCCCGCAACGGGGCCCCACGGCGTGGAGGATGCGTCGGGCGACGAAAGCCGACGACTTCGTCGGGGGCACCGGGACGCCCCCCGCGCGTCGTGGCGGCACGCGGGGGGCGACGGGTTTCAGTACGGGTTTCCCGGCACGTTGAGGCGCACCTGGTAGAGGCCGAACGAGCCGGGGACGCCGGAGGTGATGTAGAGCGTCCGACCGTCCGGACCGCCGAACGCCGCGTTGGTGGTGTTGCGGCCCGCCGAGATCGTGCCCAGCAGCGCCCCGGACGGCGAGAAGACCCGCACGAGCCCTTCCTCGTACGACGCCCAGTACAGGTTGCCCGCGCAGTCGATGGTCGCGCCGTCGGGCGTCCGGATGCTCGCGAACGTGGTGCGGCTGCCGGTGGAGCCGTCCGCGGCGACCGCGTACTTCACGATCGAGTTGCTGCCGCCGACGTAGAGCGTCCGGCCGTCGGGGGACAGGACGACGCCGTTGGGCTGCGACAGCGTGTCGTCGACGAGGCTCACCACGCCGTTGCGCACGCGGAAGACGCTGGTCCGGCCGCCCTGCTCGTCGGCGCGGTTGCCGCGCTGGAAGTTGGGGTCGGTGAAGTAGACGGTGCCGTCCTGGCCGATGGTCAGGTCGTTGGGGGAGTTGAACGCGCGGCCCTGGTAGTTCGCCGCGACGGTGGTGCGCGCGCGGTCGGCCAGGGTGTAGGAGGAGACGGTGCGGTTGTCGTGGGTGGCGGCGAGCAGCCGGGCGCCGTCGGGCGTGATCGCGAGGCCGTTGCTGCCGGAGTCGGCGATGAACGTCTCGACCGTGGACGGCGGCGTGAACCGGAGCACCGAGGACGGTTGCACGCCCTGGGGACCGGTGGGGTTCTGCATGTTCGACAGGAACAGCGTGCCGGTCCGCTGGTCCCAGGTGGGACCTTCGAGGAAGCTGAACCCGCCCCGGACGAGCTGGGCCGTCACCGACCTCGCCGGCAACGGCTGGCCGTAGACCGCGCCGGGCGTGCACGGCCAGGCGGTCGCCGCCGGGGCGGACGCGGCCGGCGCGGCGGGGACGACCACGCCCGCGAGGGCGACGGCCGCCGCGGCGAGCGTCCGCGTGCGGTGGCGGCGCGGTGTCGTGCGGTGAGTCATGGGGAGACTCCCTTTCGTGGTGGCGGCCGGGTTCATCGCCCGAGTTCGACCTTCAGGATGCTTTCGTTGCTGTTGTTGGGGATGCTGTCCTTGTCGCCGCGGGTGCTGGTGGTGAGCCACAGGTGGCCGTCGGCCGAGGGCTCGACGGTGCGCAGCCGCCCGTAGGAGCCGGTGAGGTACTGCTGGACGTTGGTCAGGCTCTCGCCGGAGATGTCGGCCCGGTACAGCCGCGCGCCGCGCAGGCAGGCGATGTAGAGCGCGTCCCGGACCACGGCGATGCCGCTGCACGAGGCGTCGGCCACGGGGTAGGTGCGCTTGGGCGCGACGAAGCCGGGCTGGTCGCAGCTGCCGGTCGTGCCCTCGCAGGCGGGCCAGCCGTAGTTGCCGCCGCGGACGATCAGGTTCGTCTCGTCCATGACCGAGTTGCCGAACTCCTGCTCCCACAACCGGCCCTGCGAGTCGAAGGCCAGGCCCTGCGGGTTGCGGTGGCCGTAGCTCCACACCGGTGTGCCGAAGGGGTTGTCCGACGGGACGCTGCCGTCGCGGTTGATGCGCAGGACCTTGCCGGCGAGGTTGGCGCGGTCCTGGGCCCACTCGCCGTTCTGCCCGTCGCCGGTGGCGATGTAGAGCTTGCCGTCCGGCCCGAACCGCAGCCGCCCGCCGTTGTGGTACTTGTTGCGGGGGATGCCGGTCAGCAGCACCTGCGGCGAGCCCGCGAGCGCGCCGTCGGTGTAGCGGATGCGCACCACCCGGTTGTCGGTGGACGTGGTGTGCATGACGTACACCCACGGGTCCGCGGTGAAGTCGGAGGCCACGGCGATGCCCAGCACCCCGCCCTCGCCGTCGGTCCCGGCCCCCGGGGGGGCCCGGCCCGCGACCCGCAGAGGGCCCGGGGGGGGGGGGGGGGGGGCCCCCTGAGATTTTATC
>NZ_JBHYXZ010000296.1:0-3790 GCF_042752395.1 Actinosynnema sp. NPDC059335
GGGGGGGGGGGGGCGCGCCGGCGCCGCCCCCCCCCCCCCCGGGCAGGTCCCTCGGCGCGGGGTCAGCCGGTCAGCGCAGGGCCCACTGCTGGTTCGCCTGGCCGCTGCACGACCACAGGATCAGCTTGGTGCCGTTCGCCGTGCCGTGCCCGGACGCGTCCAGGCACAGGTTCGACTGCACACCGGTGATCGTGCCGTTCGAGTTCACGTTCCACTGCTGGTTGGTCTGGCCGTTGCAGTCCCACACCACGACCTGCGTGCCGTTGGTCGTGCCGAGGTTGTAGGCGTCCAGGCACTTGCCGTTGACCGTCAACTGCTTGGCCGCGGTGTAGGTCCACGTCTGGTGCGGCTGGCCGTTGCAGTCCCACAGCTGGACCTGGGTGCCGTTCACCACGCCGTTCGGCACGTCCGCGCACCGGCCCGACTGCGTGCCGACGAGCCGGTTGCCGGTCGGCGCGGTCGGGTCGCCGATCACGCCCGGCACCGACCGCAGCGCCGAGTACCACCGGGCGGCCATCTTGTCGTAGCCGCCGGCCGTCGGGTGGACGCCGTCGATCAGGTCGGCCGTCGTCAACGCCGACGCCATGTCGACCAGGTGCACGCGCTTGCCCCCGTTGACCTTGTTCTGCACGATCCCGGGGATGGCGGCGTTGAACGTGCGCGCGGCCGCGCCCTGCCCCGAGTTGGCGATCGGGATGATCGTCGCCACGAACACGTCCGCGTTCGGCACGGTCGCGGTGATGCGGTCGATCAGCGTGGACAGCCGGCCCGGAGCGCCGCTCACGTTGTAGTTCTGCAGGATGTCGTTCGTGCCGATGTGCAGCAGCACGGTGCGCGGGTTGGTGTTGCGCAACCAGTTGACGACGTTCGCGTCGATCTGGTCGATCCGCCACCCCGGGTGCCCCTGGTGGTCGTGGTCGCCGAGCGACGACGGCCCGTTGAACTGCGACCCGACGAAGTCCACCCGGTAGCCCGCGCCCGTGAACCGCTGCCACAGGCCGATCCGGTAACCGCCCGGCACCTGCGTGCCCTCGGTGATCGAGTCGCCCAGCGGCATCACGCGCACGCCGCCGTTCGACTCGGCGACGGCCGGTCCGGTGGTCGTCAGCACCCCGGCCGCCAGGACGGCCGCGGTGACCAGTGCCTTGACGAGCGTCCGCATCGTTCCTCCTCGGTGATCGGTGGGCACGGACGGCCGTCGCGGTCCCCCGCCGCGCGCCGGCCCGTGCCCGACGGCAACTCGTCTCCGACCGAACTTGTTAGCGCTAACGTCGTGTGTTGCCGAGGGATAAGACTACAGCGCTGTGAACGCGATGTGACGAACTGAGACGGGCCATCTCTTCGTGTTAGCGCGAACATTGCGGCGTTCGCCGGTGCCGGGTGGGCAATTCGGTCCACTTCGGACGAAACGCGCCGACACCTGACCGGCCGATTGTGCCGCGAAACCCGATCGGCATACGGTCGCAACTCCGGAACCGGTTCGACCGAACAGCCCCCGCGCGCACGTCGAGCGGGACGAGGGAGCGAACATGGCCAGAGTGCTGGTCCTGACGGGGGACGCCGCCGAGGAGCTGGACTCGATGTACCCCGTCTTCCGCCTGCGCGAGGGAGGTCACGAGGCGGTCGTGGCCGCGCCGACCACGCGCGCGGTGAAGCTGGTGGTCCACGACTTCGAGTCCGGTTGGGACGCCTACACCGAGAAACCGGGGCACGAGCTGCCGGTGGACCTGGCGTTCGCCGACGTGGACCCGACGGGGTTCGACGGGCTGGTGATCCCGGGCGGGCGGGCCCCGGAGTACATCCGGACCGATCCCGACGTGGCCCGCATCGTCCGCCACTTCTTCGAGCACGAGCTGCCCGTGGGCACCATCTGCCACGGTCCGCAGGTGCCCGCCGCGCTCGGGTTGCTGCGCGGGCGCACCACCGCCGCCTTCCCGCCGCTCAAGGTGGACATGGAGCTGGCGGGCGCCACGTTCGTGGACGAACCGGACGTGGTGGACGGCGCGATGGTGTCGTGCCGCGGCTGGCCGGACCTCCCGCACTGGTCGCGCGCGTTCATGCGCGTGCTGGAGAAGGCGGCGGGCCCCGCCTGACGGACCCGTCTCACGACCGGCGGGCGGTCGTGAGGCGGGCACGCTCCACCGACGGCGGTGGCAGGAATCTGACATTGCCGCCGCCGTCCGGGCGTGGCTAACTGCCGGGAGGGACATCTGCTCCGCCCCTGCGCGCCAGGTCGCCGCCGTGGTGGCGGCGCGGTCCCGTGGCGCCGTTCCGGCCGGGGTTGAGCGCCTCTCGGACGGCACGACACCCCGCGGTGGTCGTGCGGTCGCCACCAAGGAGTGATGATGAGACGAATGTTGCGCGCCCTGACGGCCGCGGCGTTGCTGTTGCCGCTCACCGTCGGCACGGCGCTCGTGACGGCGGGCCCGGCCTCGGCCGCCACGTTGACCAGGATCACGAACTTCGGCACGAACCCGACGAACCTCAACATGTACGTCTACGTGCCCGACAACGTCGCGCCGCAGCCCGCGCTGCTGGTCCTCGTGCACTACTGCGGCGGCTCGGCGGGCGCGATCTTCAACGGCAACGGCCGCGACTTCGCCACGGCGGCCGACCGGTACGGCTACGTCGTGGTCGTGCCCGAGGCCACGCGCGAGGGGCACTGCTTCGACGTCTCCACGCAGGCCGGCCTCACCCGCAACGGCGGCAGCGACTCCACCGGCATCATGTCGATGGTGTCCTGGACCCGCCAGCGCTACAACGTGGACCCGGCCCGGATCGTGGTCAGCGGGTTCTCCTCCGGCGCGATGATGACGAACGTGCTGGCCGCCCAGTACCCCGACGTCTTCTCGGCGGGTTCCGCGTTCTCCGGCGTCCCGGCCGGGTGCTTCGCCACGACCAACGGCTCGCTGTGGAACAGCCAGTGCGCGGGCGGCAACGTCGTCAGGTCCGCCGCGGAGTGGGGCGCCACGGCCCGCGCCATGTACCCGGGCTACACCGGGACCTACCCGCGGATGCAGTTCTGGCACGGGACCACGGACACCACCCTCGCCTACCCCAACTTCGGCGAGGAGATCAAGCAGTGGACCAACCTCCGGGGGCTGAGCCAGACCCCGGCGTTCACCGACCGCCCGCAGTCGAGCTGGACGCGCACCCGGTACGGCGACACGGGCACCCGCGCCACGGTCGAGGGCATCAGCATCGCCAACACCGGCCACACCCTGCCGCAGGCGGGGATGTTGGCGTACGCGATCTCCTTCCTCGGCCTCGACGGGGGCGGTGGCGGCGGCGCGAAGACCGGTCCGCTGCGCGCGGTCGGCGCGGGCCGGTGCCTGGACGTGCCCGGCCAGAGCACCTCGGCCGGCACCCGGTTGCAGGTCTGGGACTGCCACGGCGGCGCCAACCAGCAGTGGACGTCCACGACGGCGGGCGAGCTGACGGTGTACACGGGCAGTGCGCTGCGCTGCCTGGACGCCGAGGGCGGTGGCACCGCCGCGGGCACGGCCGTGATCATCTGGAACTGCCACGGCGGCGCCAACCAGAAGTGGCGGCTCAACGCGGACGGTTCGGTGACCGGCGCGCAGTCGGGGCTGTGCCTGGAGGTCGGCGGCACGGCCAACGGCTCCCCCGTGCGGCTGGCGACGTGCGGCGGGCAGAGCGGCCAGCGGTGGACCCTCGGGTGAACCCGGCGGTGGTCGGCTGATGGACGAGGGGTGGTGGCGGGTTGGGTCCACCCCCCCCCCCGGGGGGGGGGGGGGGGCGCCCCCGGCCCCCCCCCCCCCGGCGCACC
>NZ_JBHYXZ010000297.1:0-3602 GCF_042752395.1 Actinosynnema sp. NPDC059335
GCCGGCAGGCCCGGCGGGGAAAAGCGTCCCGCCTGGCCTGCCGGCTTCGTCCAGCCTAAGGCACCCGAACCCATGTCAAATCGAGCCTCGGTGGGGGTGGTGGCGGGTCCGTTGTGGTGTCGTTGGTGGTGGTCGGGGTGGTGTCGTTGGTGGTGGTTGGGGTGGGTTGCCAGGCGGCCATGAGGTCGCGGTAGAGCGGTGAGGTGGCGAGCAGGTCGGTGTGGTGGCCGAGGAGTGGTGGGCCGCCGTCCATGACGAGGACTTGGTTGGCGCGCAGGGCCGAGGAGAGGCGGTGCGCGATGACGATCAGGGTTCCGGTGCCGGTGCGGGTGGCGAAGGCTTGTTCGACGGTGGCTTCGGCGGCCGGGTCCAGGGCGGAGGTGGCTTCGTCCAGGATGACGATGTCGGCGGGGGAGGCGTGGACGCGGGTGGCGGCGAGGAGTTGGGCCTCGCCGGCGGAGAGGCCGCCGCCGTTGTGGCCCACCGTGCCGTCCAGGCCGCCCAGTTTGGCGATCAGGTCCGTCGCGCCCACGGCGGCGGCGGCTCGGAGCAGGGCGTCGTCGTCGGCGGAGGGGGCGAGGAGGGCCAGGTTCTCGCGGACCGTGCCGGTGAAGAGGTAGGTCTCCTGGGGGACCAGGGCGATGCGCCGGTGGCGGATGTCGGGGTGGACTTCCCGCACCGGCGCGCCGCCGAGGAGCACGACGCCGGACCGCGGTTCGACCAGGCCCGTGACCAGGCCGGCCAGGGTGGACTTGCCGATGCCGCTCGGGCCCACCACGGCCAGGTGGGAACCGGGGGGCAGGGTGAGATCGAGGTCCCGCACGACCGGTTCGGCGGTGGCGCTCCAGCCGAAGGTCACGGCGCGCAGCTCGATCCCGTGGCCCTCGGGGACGGCGGCGCCGGACGGTGGGGCGATCGGCGGGGCGGCTTCCGCCAGGCGGCGCAGTGCCACCACGAGGCGCAGCACGATGGTGCTGGTCGTGTCGGCGAGCCGGCGCAGTGCCGGTTGGACGCTGGTGCTGAGGTAGACGACGGCGGCCAGGACTTCGCCGGCGGTCAGCGTTCCGGTTCGGACCAGGCCGGGGGCGACGAGGAGCAGGAGCACCAGGGGGGCGAACCCGCCCAGGGCGATCACGACGCCGCGCAGGGCGGTGGCGTAGGCCAGGCGCACGGTGGCGGACGCCTGGCGGTCGACCAGGGTCGTCACGTCGTGCAAGGCGTGGTCGCGGCCGTTCACGGCGGTGACGTCGCGGACACCGAGGAAGACGGTGCCGGCCACGGCGGCGGCTTCCTCGTCGGCCAGCACTAGCCGGCGTTGGCCGCGGGCCAGGCCGGGCAGCAGGAGGGCGAACAGCACGAGTGCCGCGACCACCGGCAGGATCACCAGCCAGGCCAGCGAGGAGACCGTCGCGGCCAGGCCGACCAGGGCGGCGATGGTGGTGACCAGCAGGGCGCGTGCCTGCACGAGGACGCCGGCGGTCGCGTCGCGGACCACCTCCACGTGCCGGGTGATCCGGGCGACGGCGCTCGCGTCCGGCTGACGCGTCTGCGAACCCGCGTGCAGCACGCCGCGCACGACCTGGCGCACCAAGGTGTCCCGCAGCGGTTCGACCACCGCGCCCAGGTGGGTGAAGACCTGGCGCAGGCCGAACCCGCCCAGCACCGCCAGCACGGCGAACGCCAACAGCCACGCGACGCCGACCCACGGCCGGCCCACCGCGAAGCCCCGGTCCACGGCGTAGCCGACCAGCCGGCCGGACAGCAGGGCGGGCACGCCCTCCAGCACCGACCAGCCGAGCAGCACCGCGATGCCGCGCCGCTGTTCCCGCAACGCCCGCAAATAGGTCATCGGCCGAACACCGCCCGGTACTCCTCGTCGTCCCACAGCTCGGCGTGCGGGCCGACCGCGCGCACCCGGCCCTCCTCCAGCCACACCACGACGTCGGCCCGCCGGGCGGTGGCCGCGCGGTGCGTCACCACGACCCGCGTCCGGCCCGGCAGCGCCGTCTCGACCGCGCGCTCCACAGTGGACTCGGTCACCATGTCCAGGCTGGCCGTGGCGTCGTCCAGCACGAGCACGGCGGGGTCGCGGACGAACGCCCGCGCCAGGCCGAGCCGCTGCGCCTCGCCACCGGACATCGGGGCGGCGGACATCGGGGTGTCGTAGCCCTCGGGCAGCCGGACGACCACGTCGTGCACCTGCGCGGCGCGGCAGGCGGCCTCGACCTCGTCCCGGCGCGAGTCCGTGCCGTAGCGGACCGCGTCGGCGACCGTCGTGCCGACCAGCGCGGGCCGCTCGAAGGCGTAGCCGACCGACCCGCCGCGGCGCACGTCGCCGGACGCGGGCCGGGTCAGGCCGCCGATCACCGAGGCCAGGGCGGACTTGCCGGCGCCGGACCGACCGACCACCGCGAGGAACGTCCCGGGCGGCACGGTCAGGTCCACGTCGTGCAGCGCGCCCGGCACGGTGACGCGGCTCAGCACCACCTCGCCGGAACCCGCGGGCGCGGGCGGCTCCTCGGCCGGCACGGGGGTCGAGAGCACTTCCTCCAGCCGCTCGGCGGACGCCCGCGCGCGCTGCAAGGCCGTGAGCAGGGTGGTCTGGCCGACCACCGCCATGCCGAGGGCCGTGTAGCCGAGGGCGGCGAGCACGTCGCCGACGCTCAGCCGGCCGGCGACCACGCCGAAACCGGCGGCCGTCAGCACGGCCAGCTCCACGGCGGGCAGCAGCAGGCCGGCCCGCCAGATCATCCGCGCCTGCGTGCGCCACATGCCGACCCCGGCCGCGGTGAGCCGGGGCAGCGGGCGCAGCACCCGCTCGGCCTCCTGGTCCGCCCGACCGGAGGCGGTGATCGTGCGCAGGCCGCCCACGGCGTCCACGAGTCGCGCGGACAAGTCCCCGGACACCTCCTGGTAGGTCGCCACGTCCGCGGCCGTCAGCCGCAGGTGCGACCGCACCAGCAACGCCGCCAGCGGCACGCTCAGCAGGAACACCACCGCGAGCCGCCAGTCCAGCAACGCCAGGGCGGTGATCGCGCCGCCCGCCGTGAGCACCGAGATGCCCAGGTTCACCGCGAGCACGGCGACACCGCCGGCGTTGACGCTGTCGCCGGTCAGCCGGCTCACCGCGTCGCCGGCCTCGAACCGCGCGGGGTGGCCGAGCGCGAGCAGGTGCGCGGTCAGCCGGTGGCGCAGCCACGCCGCACCTCGTGCGGTGACAGCCGCCGCCAGCACCACGCCGATCGCGTCGCCGAGCACTTCCACGCCCGCGAGCCCGACCAGCCAGAGCACCGTGCCGCTGTCGAGCCGCCCGGCCAGCGCCATGTCGACCGCCGAGGCCAGGGCGGTGGGCAGCAGCAGCCCGGCGAGGGTGGCCGGCAGGGCGTTCAACGCGAGCAGCAGCCACCGGGGATCTCGCCGCACGACGGAAGAGAGCACCATGCCTTGGGACTCCTATGGCGATTGCCGCGGTTGGGCGCATCATGTGTCGGGGGGTGTGGGTGTGATGGGTTAATGTAGGAACGGGACGAGGGCTGAGTGGAGAGCGAAAGTAGATACACGAAGACGCCGGCAACATCGAGCGGGGGGGGGTCAGCAGATAG
>NZ_JBHYXZ010000298.1:0-3593 GCF_042752395.1 Actinosynnema sp. NPDC059335
GCCGCACCGAAGATCATCCCCCTCACCCCACCCCAAGCCACCACCGGCGGCTGCGGCGACAACTGCGGCTGCGGCACCTCCGACAAGGCGGTCGACCAGGTGGACCTCGGTCGGAACTCCCAGCGCTGATCTCCGCCGGGACCGACCGCGCGGCGGCGGTGTCAGCAGACCCCCAGCTGCTGACACCGCCGCCTTTCCCGCGTGCCCGCGACACGGCGCGTCACTTGCGGGTGAGGGATTCCCGGTAGAGGTCCGCGTAGGTGCGCGAGTCCTTGATCAGGTCGTCGCAGAAGGCGGCGACGTCGTCGCCGACGAGTTCCAGGACCCCCTTGCCGGCCCCTACGCCCTCCTCGAAGAAGTCCACGAGCCCCGAGAGCAGGGTGCCGTCGGCCAGGTCGACCGGTCCGACCTTGAACAGGTACCGCTGCAACTCGTGGTAGACGACCCGGTAGTCCGGCGGGAGCGCCTTGACCCGCGCCACGTGCGCCCGCCAGTGCCTCTTGCCCTCGATGATGTCCCGGATTCCCACGTCAGCCTCCCAACCGCGCCAGTTCGCGGGCGACGTTCCGGTTCAGCTGCTCGCGCCACCGGTCGCGGTACGTACGGGCACCCTCCCCACCTGCCAGCGCCACGCAGAAGCCCTTGATGTCGTCGCCCAGCACCTCGCGCACGGGCTGCCCGTCGGCCGCCGTCTCCTCCAGCAGCGCCAGCGCGCTGTCGAGGATCGGCAGCAGGTTCCGGCCGGTGAAGTCCCCGTACGGGAACAGGTGGCCCTTGACCTGCTCCCAGGCCGCCCGGTAGTCGGCCGGCAACGCGGCGGCCCGCGCCTCGAACGCCTTCCACTCCCGGGTGAGGTCGCTGCCCGTGATGGTCTGCCAGATGTTCATCCCCCGCCCTCCCTGAGCTTCTCGATCCGCGATGTGACGTACTCCCACTTCGCCCAGAACCTCGCCAGCTCGGCCCGCCCCGCGTCGTTGAGCGCGTAGAACTTCCGCGGCGGGCCGACCCCGGACGGCCGTTTCGCCACCCGCACGAGCCCGTTCTTCTCCAGGCGCAGCAGGATCGCGTACACGGTCCCCTCGACCACGTCGGTGAAGCCGAGTTCGTTCAGCCGACGCGTGATGGCGTACCCGTAGGTCTCCTCGGTGCCGATGATCTCCAGCACGCAGCCTTCGAGCGTGCCCTTCAGCATCTCCGTCAGGTCGTCCACCGTGCGCCCTCTTCGCTCCCGGTACTCAGTGGCGTTGAGTACCACTACACAGTATCACTGAGTAGTGGTGCCGCCCAGCCCGGACAGGCGAACGCCCGCCCCGCGGAGTGGTCTCCGCGGGGCGGGCGTGGTCGCCGCGTCTCGTCAGCGCGCCGTGGTGGCAGCGCCCTTCGAGGTGGTGGAGCGGCGTTCGCGCAGCAGCAGGCCGATCACGACGAACACGACCGCGCAGAGGGCGGCCATCACCCACAGCAGGCCGTGCAGGCCGGAGGCGAACGCCTCGCCCGCCGCCCTGGTGAACGCCTCCCGCTGGTCGTCGGGCACCGCCTCGACGGCGCGGGCGAGGTCGCCCTGGTTGAGGGCGTTGGCCAGGCCGTCGGGGTCGTCGGCGTAGGGGCCGAACTCGGCCGCCCGGTCGCCGACCGCGTTCTGGGTGAAGCTGACCAGCAGCGCGCCGGCCACCGCGATGGAGATCGTCTCGCCGGTCAGGCGCACGGTGTTGAACATGCCCGCCGCCATGCCCGCCCGGCCCGCGTCCACGCTGCTGACCGCGGCCCCGTCCAGCAGGCCGAACGAGATGCCCACCGCGACGCCGATCAACGCCAGCGGCCCGAGCAGGCCCAGGTAGCCGATGCCCGGCTCGACCACGGTCAGCCACGCCAGGCCGATCGCCGCGAGCGCCGCCGTGAGGGTGATCTGCACCCACGCCGGGACGACCTTGACCGCCATGCCGGCGATGCCGGGGAACACCAGCGCCGGCACGGTCAGCATCAGCATCACCGCGCCGATCTGCGCCGCCGCCAGGCCGTCCACCGAGGCGAGGTAGGACGGCAGGTAGATCACCAGCGGCGCGAACCCGAACACGACCGGGATCGTGGCCAGCGACACGCCCAGGAACCTCGGCTGCCGCAGCAGGCCGAGGTCGAACATGGGCTGCTCCTGACGGCGTTCCACGACCACGAACGCGACCAGCGCCACCACCGTGCCCACCAGGCTCGCGATCACCACCGGGTCGCCCCAACCCCACTGCGGCCCCTCGATCAGGCTGAAGATCAGCAGCAGCAGGGCGAGCGTGAACGTGGTGGTGCCCGCCCAGTCGACGCGGTTGGCTTGCGGGTTGCGGGACTCGCGCAGCACGCGGGTCAGCAGCAGCACCACGATCCCGACGACCGTGGGCAGGGCGAACACGGCGCGCCAGCCGAACGCGCTGATCAGCAGCCCCGAGACGCTGGGGCCGAACACCAGCCCCAGGCCGACGGCGGTGCCGAACATGCTGAACGCCTTGGCCCGTCCGGGGCCTTCCTCGAACGTGTCGGCCAGGATGGCGCTGCCGCTGGTCGTGGCCGCGGCCGCGCCGATGCCGGCCACCACCCGCGCCAGGTCCAGCAGCAGGATGCCCGGCGCGATCGCGGAGACCAGCGAGCCGAGCACGAACAGCGCCACGCCGACGCGGAACACCTTGCGCCGGCCGAGCAGGTCGGCCAGCGAGCCGGTCGCGAGCATGAACGCGGCGTAGGTCAGGTTGTAGCCGTTGACCACCCACTGCCCGGCCGCCAGCGAGTTGTGGAACTCGCCGTTGATCGCGGGCAGCGCGACCGACGACCCGGTGATGGCCAACGGGAACAGCACCACCGTCAGGCACACCGTCAGCAGGGACAACCCGGGCTTGCCACCGGCTCGCGGCCGGGCACTCTTCGCCTTGTTGGACATCCGTTCCCCTCTGTGTCTCGACCCGCGGCCGTCCTCGACGCGACCCCGACGGTCCGACAGCAGGGGCGAAGGTTAAGGGTTGGAGCGCACACCAACGTCAACCCGGAATCGCGGTGGCCTGCGTCACACCGAGGCGAGGCCCGCGCCCGCGGAACCCGCCGACGTGACAAGTCCTGCCCGCAGTTCGTGCGCTTCGGGCCGTCCTTTGCGACCTTGACTTCAACCCGGCTTCAACGCCGAGACTGGCCGGCGTCCGAAGGCGGTGCACGGCGTCGATCGCGAGGAGAGGCATGCTTCAGCACAGCAGCAGGCTGTTCACCAGTGAGTCGGTGACCGAGGGGCACCCGGACAAGATCTGCGACGCGATCAGCGATTCGATCCTGGATGCGTTGTTGGCGAAGGATCCGCGGTCGCGGGTGGCGGTGGAGACGTTGGTCACCACGGGTCAGGTGCATGTCGCGGGTGAGGTGACGACGGAGGCGTACGCGGACATCCCGTCGATCGTGCGGGACAAGATCGTGGAGATCGGGTACGACTCGTCGGCGAAGGGGTTCGACGGGTATTCGTGCGGGGTCAATGTGGCGATCGGGTCGCAGTCGCCGGACATCGCGCAGGGTGTGGACGCGGCGTTCGAGCGTCGGGTGGAGGGTGTGGAGGACGAGGTCGCCCGGCA
>NZ_JBHYXZ010000299.1:0-3376 GCF_042752395.1 Actinosynnema sp. NPDC059335
ATCGGCTTGGTGTCGCGGTCGCCGGGGGGCCCGCCCCTCCGCCCCCCCCCCCCCCCCACCGCTCGGCATCCCGTGTCCCGACGACGATCGACCGAGGCGCCGTGTCGCAGATCCGCATTACGGAGCTGGCGCAGCTCACCGGCTTCGCACCCTCCGCGATCCGCTTCTACGAGAACTCGGGGCTGCTGCCGACCGCGTCCCGCAGCGCCGGCGGCCGCCGCGTCTACACCGACCGCGACGTGGACCGCCTCCGGTTCATCGCGCGCGGCAAGCAGATGGGGTTGACGCTGGACGAGATCCGGGAACTCGTCCTGGGCTGGGACGGCAACACCCCGGACGCCGCGCGGGACCTGCTGATCGGGAAGCTCCGGTTCCGGATCTCGGAGGTGAACCTCCGGATCGCCGAGCTGTCCGCCTTCTCGCTCCAGCTGGTCGAGACGCTGCACGGGTTCTCGGCGCGGGACGCGGCGACCGACCGCGACCACGACCTGCCGTGCCTGCGCAGCTGGATGAAGGTCCTGGCCTACCCCCACACGTACCGCCACGGGGACGGGGTGCTGGCGGCGACGTTCCCGAGCAGCCCGTCGTTGACGGTGGCGCTGGCGGAGCTGGTCGCGCACGAGTGCGTGTGCCGCCGACCGACCGCGGTCCTGCTGCGCTGCACCCCTCGCACCACGACGCTCGAACTCGCCGTGGACGACCTCGAAGACCACCTGGTCGCGACCCTGTTCGCCACCCGACCGGGCACCCCGATCGAACCCGCCGACCTCCCGTGACCACGACCGCGTCCGCGCGGGGAGGAGGCGTCCCGATCCGGTGCCGCACGCGACCGGTCCGCCCGGCGCCACGAGCGGTCGGTCTGCGAAGCGCCTCGGCGGCGGTTAGGGTTCGACGTCGTAGTCCGTCCGCCGGAGGAGGAGCCGCGGTGGCGGGAGGTGGGCACGTCCGCACGGTCGGGGTCGTGGCGCACCCGCGCAACCCCGTGGCCGCCTCCCTGGACGTGATCACCCGGTTCGCCCGCCGGCACGGCGTGCGGGTCGTCGCGCCCGCCGCCGACGCGCGCCGGCTCGGTCACGGCCTGCTCCCGGTCCCGCCGGACGAGTTCGCCGACCAGGTCGACGCCGTGATCAGCCTCGGCGGCGACGGCACGATGCTCGGCGCGATGCGCCTGGTGGCGGGCCGCCCCACCCCGGTGCTCGGCGTCAACCACGGCAACCTCGGCTTCCTGGTCGAGCTGGCGCCCACCGACCTGCCCGCCGCCCTCGACCGCCTCACCGACGGCGACTTCTCGCTGGAACCCCACAGCTGCATCCAGGTCGAGCACGCCGGGGCGCAGCCGGCGGTCGCGTTCAACGACGCCGTCCTCACCTCCGCCCGACCGTGGACGGCGGTGAACGTCGACCTCTCCGTCAACGGCGTCCGCCACGGCTACTACCGCTGCGACGCGGTCGTCGCCTGCACCCCCACCGGGTCCACCGCCTACAACCACGCCGCCGGCGGACCGGTCATCTCGCCGTCCGTCCGGGCGATCGGCCTCACCCCCGTAGCACCCATGACCGGCATCGACCGCACGGTCCTGTTCGGCGCGGACGACGCGCTCACCCTGGCCAACCCCTCCGACGCCCACGCGATCCGCCTCACCCTCGACGGCGCGGACGCCCGCGAGGTCGGTCCCGGCGGCGAGCTGACGCTGGCGCTGCACCCGTCCCCGGTCAACCTGGTGCGCTTCGACGCCGCCGCCCACGCCCGCCGCTCGCGGGTCAAGCTCAGCCTCCTCGACCTCCCCCTCCGCCCCGACCAGCTGCTCGAACTCGTGCCCGAGGACGTGCGGGAACGGGCCCGCCGGCTACCGGGCTGACCGCACCGCGACGACGGCCCCCGCGGCCCACGCCGCGAGCACCGCCAACCCCGCCCACCACGCGAGCGGGAAATAGCCGGTCGACGGCGCGTAGTGCGCCACGACCTGCGGGTATTCGACGAGGGTCTGCTGCGCCGCGAACCCGGCGGCCGGCGTGACCCGCAGCGCCCACCGCGCCACCTCGTCCGGCAGCAGCGGCACGGCCGCCACCGCGTACGGCAGCACCCCCACCGCCACGACGACCACGACCGACGGCCACACCCGCCGCACCAGCGCCCGCACCCCGAGGGCCCGGCCCGCCTGGTGGACAACCTGGTCGACAACGCGGTCGTGCACAACGAGCGGGGCGGCTGGATCGCGGTGCGCACCGCGCCCGCGCCGCCGACGCTCGTCGTGGAGTCCGGCGGACCCGTCCTCGACCCGCGCCGCACGGCCGACCTCGGCGAGCCGTTCCGCCGCCTGGCCACCGCCCGCACCGGTTCGGACGCGGGCTCGGGCCTGGGGCTGTCGATCGTCCGGGCGGTCGTCGAGGCCCACGGCGGCCTCGCCCTGGGCGCGGACGACTACCTGGCCAAGCCGTTCCACTTCCCCGAACTGGTGCTGCGGGTGCGGGCGCTGGCCCGCCGCTGGCCGTCCGCCCGGCCCAGGGTGCTGCGCGCCGGGGCGTCGAACTGGACCCGGCGCTGCGCACCGCGACCCGCGACGGGCGTCGCCTGGACCTGTCGCCGAAGGAATTCGCCCTGGCTGGACGCGCTGCTGCGGGCCGCGCCCGCCGTCCTCAACGCGGAAGACCTGCTGGAGCGGGTCTGGGACGAGCACGCCGACCCGTTCACCAACACCGTGACCGTGGGCCGGCTGCGGCGCAAGCTCGGCGACCCGCCGGTGCTCCGGACGATCCCCGGCGCGGGCTACCGGCTCGGTCCGTGATGCCCGGCGCGGCCACCGGGCCGATGTAGGCGATTTCGCCGATCCGCGCCCGCCGCTTCCCGCGGTTCTCTCATGGGGTCCTGCCCCTGACCCGCGGCCCGCCGCGGAGAGGAGAGATCACCGTGACCACGAAGAAGAGGCCGAGAGCGTGGCTGTGGCTGGTGGCGTTGGCCGCGATGCTCGTGGCGGCGTCGCCCGCCGTGGCGGCGTCGTCGCCGGCCGCGCTGGAGGTGGACGAGGCCGGCACCTACGTCATCTACTCGATCGACGACCTGGCTCCCGGCGCGTCCATCAGCAAGCACTGGAACTTCACGCCCCAGGGCCTCTCGCACCGCGTCGACGTGTGGCCCAAGCCCAACCCGCTCGCGCTGGGCGTGGCGTGCGAGATGGAGGTCGTGCGCACCTGGAAGTCCATGACCAACTACTTCGACTCCCCCTCGGAGCTGGAGCTGCACTGGACGGTCAAGAACGTCGGCGCCTCGACCTGTGACGGCGACGTCTACCTGGTCTACGTCAACCCGTAGCGGGGGTTCGCGCCCCACGGCCGGGCGGCGGCGCGCCCGGGCGGGGGCGCCCGCGCGGGGGGGCGGG
>NZ_JBHYXZ010000300.1:0-3312 GCF_042752395.1 Actinosynnema sp. NPDC059335
GATCTAACCGCCTTCGCCCCATCCATGCCCTTCCCTACACCCCCCACACTTCACCACCCCCGCAGAGCTCCCATACGCCCAGAGCGAGGGCTCCTCCCCGGGCGCCGGCACGGCCCCGCCCGGCACCCGGCTGTGGGGCACCCGGTCGTCGGTCAAGCGGGTCTCAGCGCTGGACATACCGCGTCCCCTCCGGCTGGTAGGGGGCGCGCGGCGCGGGGGTCGGGTGCTCGGACGGGAGCTGCGGCGCGGGCATGCCGTACTCCGACGGCGGCAGCGGCGACGACGGCGTCGCGGTCGGCCGCGGCACGGCGGTCGGCGTGGTCACCGGCGTCGTCGGCGTCCGGTCGGTGTAGCCGTGCTGCGACCGCGACCCGCCCGGCTGCCCGGAACCCATGCTCTTGGCGGCGCGCGCGACCAGGAAACCGGCCACCGCCGCGCCGATCAGGAACGTCCCCGGCTTGCGCCGCGCGAAGTCCTGGGCCGAGTCCAGCAGGCCGCGCGCACCCCGTTCGTCGAGGTAGCGCGCCGCCTGGCGGCCCGCGTCGGACACCTGGCGCAACGTGCCCGCGGTCAGCGAGTCGGGGCCGGAGTTGTCGGCCATCGAGCCCAGCTCGTCGGCGATCCGGTCGATCTGCCGCGACACCCGCCGGGCCTGCTCCTCGGCCTCGGTCGCGACGCGTTCGCGCATGTCGCCCACGACGTGCTTGGCCTGGCCCGTCGCCTCGTGGGCCACCTGCCCGACCTGTTCGCGCGCCGTCGCGCCCACGTCCGAGGCGGCCTGCCGGGCGTGCTGCGCCACGGCGGCGCCTTCCTGCTGTGCGGTCTCGCGGACCGCACCCACCTGGTTCTCGTCCACGACGGGACTCCTCACGGTCGGCGTGCTCTCGCCCCCTCGGCCTACCCCCGTCGCCGGCGGCTAACCTCCTTCGCAACGACAAGCATCAGCCGGCGGTCGGGACGGCCGGCGGGCGCGCGAAAACCCCGCGACCGTTTTCCGGCCGCGGGGTCGTTATTCGCGGAGCGTTTTCGGACGGGGGTCAGAACGAGAAGACCGAGCCGGTCTCCTGCTCCATGACGCAGCGGTTCGGGAATTCCTGCACATAACGCACGGGCTCACCGCGCCAGGAACCGAACGCGGCCACCGTCACCGGCCGGTAGTCGAACGTGCACAGCTGCGGATCGGTGCCGGCCAGCCGCGTGAAGTCACCGCCGGCGGCGGCGATCTCCCCGCACGCGGCCTGCGCCGCCTGGTGCTCGCCCGCAGCGGGATCGCAGGTCAGACGCGTGCTCTGGACCCCGCTCTCCTCCTGGTGGACGGCCAGCACGAGATCCGTGGCCGGCGGCGCGGCGGACGCCGTCCCGGCGGTGAGCAGCGGAGCGGCCAGCAGGCCGGAGGCGAACAGGGAAGCCATGAGGGTTCGTGTTCGTCGCATGGCACCGGGGTGACCCGATCGCGTGACGCGTATTCGCCCGATTTCGCATCTCACCGGGATGTCGTAATAAGCCTGCTCACCTTTCCACGGCGCGGTGAATAGCTCACCAGGTGGGTCGCGCGGTGATCCCGCCGTCCACCACCAGGTCGTTCCCGGTGATCCAGGAGGCCATCGGCGAGGCCAGGAAAACGCAGGCGTCGCCCACGTCCTCGGGTCGGCCGAGCCGGCCCAGCGGCACGGCCCGCGCCCACCGCTCGACCCCGTCGGGCCACTCCTCGGCCAGCCCGGGGCGGTCGATCAGGCCGGGGGAGACGGTGTTGACCCGGATGCCGCGCGGCCCGTACTCCAGCGCGGCCGACCGGGCGTGCATGACGAGCGCGGCCTTCGACGCGCTGTAGTGGGCGTGGCCGGCGGCGGGTTGGCGGCCCTCGACGGACGCGACGTGGGTGACCGACCCGCCCGCCGCCATCACCTCCGCGGCGGCCTGCGTGCAGGCGAACGCGCTGGTCACGTTCACGTCCAGCACCGCGCGCCACTGCTCGGCCGTCATGCCCGCGAGGTCCTGCACCGGCTGCACGCCCGCGTTGTTGACCACCGCGTCGAGCCGTCCGCCCCACTCGGCCGCCGCGCGCACCAGCCGCCGGCACGCGTCGGGGTCGGCGAGGTCGGCCCGCAGCCCCGTGGCCCGCCCGCCGGCCGCGGTGATCTCCGCGACGAGCGCCGACACGTCGCCGCGGTGGCCGTGCGCGACGACCGCCGCCCCGGCCCGCGCGAACCGCGCCGCGATGCCCCGCCCGATCAGCCCGCTGGCCCCGGTGACGAGCGCGACCGCGCCCGCGAGAAGTCCTGTCACGGGCACGGACGGTAGCGCCCGGGGCGGGGTCAGACGGGGACGAGCGCGGTGTGCGGTTCGGCGGGCAGCTCCACGCGGACCTCGTCGCCGGGGCGGACCACGCCGCCGACCAGCACGACCGACATGACGCCCGCCCGGCGGACCACGGCGCCGTCCTCGTCGCGGTGGACGACCCGCTCGAGCAGGCCGTCCCGGAACGCGTCGATCTGCGGGCACGGGTTGCGCAACCCCGTCACCTCGACCACCGCGTCCGGGCCCAGGCGCAGGCGCGTGCCCGTCGGCAACCCGAGCAGGTCCACGCCGCGCGTGGTCACGTTCTCGCCCAGCTCGCCCGGCCCCACCGCGAAGCCCGCCGCGGTCAGCTCGTCGTGCAGCTCGGCGTGGATGAGGTGCACCTGGCGCAGGTTCGGCTGCGTCGGGTCGCGCCGCACGCGGGACCGGTGCTTCACCGTGACGCCCTGGTGCGCGTCGCCCTTCACGCCCAGGCCGGCGACGAGCGTGATCGCCTGCTCGGTGGGCTTGCTGAACGTGTGCTCCCCGCTCCGGCTCACGGCCGTGACCGTCCCCATGGGGCGGACCCTACCGGAGTAAGACTTTCGGCCGCCGCGGCGATATGACAAGTGCACACGTTTTCCGGGGGCGGCGGTGAGGACCATGACTGACGACGAACTGAACCACCGGGCGCGGGCGCTGCTGCGGGCCGTCGCGGCCGGCCGGGCCGAGGTGACGCGCAGCAGCGAGCCCGACCTGAAGGTGGACGGGTTGCTGTGCAGCGACCAGGTGACCGCGCGGCAGCTCGCGCACGCGGGGCTGCTGCGCCCGGCGCGCCGGGACGCGTCGGGCACGTGGGTGCCCGCCGAGCTGACCCCGGAGGGTCGCGCGATCCTCGCCTGACGGGCCGACGCCGGGTCGCGTGACCCCGGCCGGGCGGCCCCCCCAACGCGGTCCCCGGCCGGGCCCCCCCCGGCTGCCGCGCCCCCCCCCCCCCCCGCGGGCGCGCGGGGTGGGTTACAACAAAGAGAGCCC
>NZ_JBHYXZ010000301.1:0-3257 GCF_042752395.1 Actinosynnema sp. NPDC059335
GACTCCCGTGGGTTCAGCGAGAGTGAAGGTTCCTCGCGGGGAACCCAAGGGTCCGTTCCTGCCAGGACCAGGGCTCGACCCGTGGGTTCGAGATCAACCGAGAGTATCGCCCTCGATTGCGGTGGCGAGAAGTTGCCGTGCGGAGTTGGCGTAGCGCAACGCGGTTTTCTCGTCGACTCCGAACACGGCTGCGATGTGAAGTGGGTCAGCGCGGTGCGCGACGGCTTCCTCGAGTTGGCGGTCCATGCGCAGCCGTTCCAAGTTGGCCGGGAGTCCGCGGATGGCGTCGCTGAGCCAGGAGTGGCTGACCTTCGCGGTGGTGGAGGCGGTGCGCATGTTGATGAACAGGTGCGGGTTGGGCGTGGTCGTCCAGGTGGTGCGGCGGTGCTTGAGCCAGCTGAGCAGCGCGCGGTGGGTGAGTTCGTCGAGCGGGTGCACTCGGCCGCCGAGGATGATGCGCCGATTGCCTAGGTCGACGTCGTCGAGCAGGAGCTTGCGGATGTGGTGGCCGCGGGCGGCGTGGATGGTGGCCAGTGCGACGATCAGCGGGTCGGCTGGGCGGGTGGCTGCTGCGACGGTCTGCCGGATCTCCGTGTCGGGTAGGGGTTGCAGGACGGCGCCGACGAAGGCGCCGACGCGGATGCGGCTGGTGGGATCACGGAAGATGACGCCTGCCTTCTTCGCCATTCCGAACAAGGACCGCAGCGCGACCGTCAGCTGCTGGCGGGGGTTGCCGGTTAGCTGATCGACGTGGGCCAGGACGTCGTCGCGGGTGACTTCGCGCAGGTTGTCGTAGCGCTGTGACCATTCCAGCAGGAGCGGGTGAACGGCGTGCAGATAGCGCAGCGCGGTCGTTTGGCTGCGGGGCCTGCGGCGAGGTCCGCCGTCGACGAGAGTGCGGACCCACTGACTGGTTTCGGTGGCGATTCCTGGTGCCAGGCCAACGAGTTTGGCTTCCAGGTTGGTGTCGAGGCGGGGACGTCGGTCGTCGATGTAGGCGCCCATCTGGTCGAGGATCTGAGTGGTCCGCTCGATGGACAGGCGTCGATCTTGCCTGCGTAACGCGGTGAGCAGTCGGGAGTAGGTGAAGCGGTCGCCCTCGGCGTAACCGGCGAGCATGATCACCAGGGCGCGGCGGGCGTTGGCGATCGCGGGCAGGCTCCAGCCGTTGGTCTCACCAAGACGCGCCATGATGTCCAGGGCGGTGTCCAGCGCCCGGCGGCCGGCGATGGACTGATGCTGGTGATCGTCGTAGGCGACCGCGCCGAGCTCGCAGATCCGGAACAGACACAGCTGGCCGTCCGGCGGTCTGGATGGTTCAGCTGGTGGCGGCTCGGGCGGTGGCGGGCAGAGTTTGCGCGCGGCGCGGCGGCGAGCACCACCGCTTGAGCGACTGGTAGTTCCTGTTCGGCGCGGCATCCCGATGAGGTTGGTGAGAAACAGCTGCGGGTCGCGGACCTCGGCGATCATGTGGGTCGCGGTGATGTGCCGGTCGCCGGTTTGATGCGCCAGTGTTCGTGCGTGGTCCCAGCACAACCGGCAGTGTCGTTGCTTGAGTGCGGACTTGCGCCGGCAGGTGCGGCAGCGGCCTTGCGGATATTTGCGGTCGTGGACGTAGCAGGCCGCGCAGAGTCGCCGCGCGAAGATGTGGCCCCAGCCCAGGCAGCCCGTGCAGTGGCCGACCGGATGGTTGTCGAACCACTTCCTCATGCCGGGGGCAGCGTTCGTCCGTCCCGGCGCTTGGGCGTGACTGCCGGGCGAGCACCGCCGGTGGCGGCCTGCTGCTCGGTCTGGGTGCCGGGCAGCGCGAACATCTCCGGTTCGGGGCTCATGATGTCGGCGATGCCGCAGCCGAGCACCGCGCAGAATGCGTCCAGATCGGACAGTTTGATGCTGGCCGGGTTGCCCGACCACAAGCCCGACATCTTGCCCACCGAGATCACCAGGCCGCGTTCGGCGAGCATGCGCTGTAGTTCGCTGGCCTTCCAGATGCCGCGCTGGGCTGCGGCCATCCGCAGGTTCCACTTCATGTCATCAGTCCTTCCAGCCGGGCGGCGGCGCGCTGCTGCCCGGCGAGCACGGCCTCCTCGATGCGGGTGCGGTGGATGTGGATGTACTTCATCGTCGTGGCCACCCAGGCGTGTCCGAGAACCTCTTGGATCGACAGCAGGTCGGCCCCGTCCAGGTAGAGCTCGCTGGCGCAGAAGTGCCGCAGCATGTGCGGTGTGAGCTTGTCCTCCCAGCTCGGCAGGTGTGCCGCCGTCGCGGCGGTCAGGCCGGAGCGCAGCGCGTCATCGCCGACGCGGCAGGAGGTGCCGTCGCGATTGTGCCGCTCCGAGGGAAACAGCGGGGCTCCGGGACGGGTGTGGTCGTCGTCGAACAGGCCCCAGACGTCCTCGATGAACCAGCGCAGCAGCACGTCGGCGCCGTTGATCAGCGGCACCATCCGCTCGCGCGGGCCGCTGCCCCGCGTTCCCTTGCCCAGGCGGACGTGCAGCTTGCCGAACCGGCCAAGGTGCCATTTCACGTCGTCCAGGTCCAGGCAGCGCACTTCGTTGACCCGCAGGCCGACCAGCGACATCAGCTTCGCCGCGGTGTAGTTGCGCGCCATCGGCGCGTACTTGCGGCAGGTGATCAGCTCGCCGCGCCACCCGCTGAACAGCACGCCCAGCTCGGCCGCGGTCGGCGGGATGCGCAGCGCGGCTTCCTTGTTGCCGCGCGGCCGGTTCATCTCGTCGATCGGGCACTCGACCACCCGGCCGGTGAGCTGGTGGATCTCCGCCTTGTGCCGCAGTTCGAGGAACGCGAAGTAGGTGAGCATCGACTGCGAGCGGGCCAGCCGGGTGCCCTTGGCGGCATGGCGGATGACCTGGCCGAAGTACTTGTCGGCGTCGGCTGGCTGCATCTCCCACAACGGCTGGTCGAACCAGGCGCGCACCTGCTCCAGGTTCGACACGTCGTTGCGGATCGTGCCGTCCACGCACCCCGCCGACGCCCGCGCCAGCACGAACCCGGCCATCACGTCGGTCTCGAAGCCGAGCAGCTCCTCCGCCGACAGCGCGGTACGACGCTCGCGCAGATCCCGCACCACAGCCAGCGCCAACCGACACCTCACCTTCACCCAGCCCGAGGAACCTCGGAGTGAAGGTGATCTTTTCATAGATCCTGAAGAACGATCACAGCAGGGTGCTCCATCGTGGAACCCGCTGTACGCCCTGGTCCTGGCAGGAACGGACCCTCGGCTTCCCCACGAGGAA
>NZ_JBHYXZ010000302.1:0-3247 GCF_042752395.1 Actinosynnema sp. NPDC059335
TCCCGCCCCGCCGCGCCGCCGCCCCGCCGCGCCCGGCGGACTGTAAAGTCCCCGGGACGGGCCTCCCCCTGGGCCCGCCGCCCCCCCGTCCGATCCGGTGGGTGTCAGCTGGTCGGGAAGTTGTCCGCCGTGCTGATCCGGGCCTTCAGCAGCGCGCCCGACTCGGTGAGCACACCGCTACTGGAGTAGTCGCTGCCGTTGCACGTGCCCGGCCGCAGCGCGGCGCTGCTCTCGTTCGCGTCCGAGTACGTCCAGTTCGCGTAGCTGATCTTGAGCTGGTCGAGCAGGTCCAGCCAGGCGACGGTGCTCGTGCGGTCGAACGTGCCGCCACCGGTGGCCAGCACCGTCCCGAACTCGGTCACGAACAGCGGCAGCCGCGACGCGGCACGGCTGACCGCGGCGCGGTAGTTGTCCTTGTGCGACGCCGCGTAGAAGTGGAACGCGTACATGATGTTGGTCGCGTTGACCGGGTTGTTGATGACCTCGGACTCGTTCGAGCCCTCGGACACGCCCAGCGACGACCAGGCGCGGGTGCCCACGATGACCACGGCGTCCGGGTCGGCCGCGCGGATCACCGGGATGACCTGCTCGGCGTAGCTCTTGATGGACGCCCAGCTCACGCCGTTGGGCTCGTTCGCGATCTCGTAGATCACGTTCTTCTTGGCCGCGTTGCGCTGCGCCACGGAGGCGAAGAAGGTCTTGGCCCGGTCGAGGTTGTAGTTCGGGTCGCCCGGCGTGAGGATGTGGAAGTCGATCAACGCGTACATCCCGCGCGCCTCGGCCATGTCGACCAGGCTGTTGACCCGGCTGGTGAACCCGGACGGGTTGGTCTCGTAGCCCTGCTCCTGCACGTACATCGCGATGCGGAACAGGTCGGACTTCCAGTCGTTCGCCAGCGCGTTCAACGAGTTGTTGTTGTAGCACTTGTCGAACCACTGGATGCCGTGCGTGCTCATGCCGCGCAGCTGGATCGGGCGGTTGTACTGGTTGCACAGGTTGACGCCGCAGACCCGCAGCTGCCCGTTGATCTCGACCGGCGTGCGGCCGACCGGCGGGGTGCCGGTGGTCGTCGTCGTGGTCGTCGTGCTGGTGGACGTGGTGGAACCCGTGCAGGCCACGCCGTTCAGCGAGAACGACGTCGGCGTGGGGTTGCTGCCCGAGAACGAGCCGACGAACCCGAGGTCGGTCGACGCGCCGGTGCCGAGCGTCCGGTTCCAGTCGACGTTGGTCGCGGTCGCCGTGGAGCCCGACTGGGTCCACGTGGCGTTCCAGCCCTGGGTGACCCGCTGCGAGGTGTTCGGGAACACCACGGCGAGCGTCCAGCCGTTGACGACGTCACCGAGGTTGGTGACCTTCACGGTGGCCTGGAAACCACCCGACCACTGGCTGGTGACCGTGTAATCGACCTTGCAGCCCTGCGCCGCGGCCACGGCCTGCGGGATCACCGTGATCGCCGCGGAACCGAAGGCCACCGCACATGCCGCCAGTACGGCGGTGGAGCGCTTCACTGAGCCCCTCCTCATTCATCGTGGGATGCCTGGGAGCGCTCCCAGACCCGCCGGGGAACGTACACCGCGACCGGTGCGCGCGTACAGACCGCGTCTCGCGGAGTGACACGCCGCCGTGACGGAGAGTGGTCGTCAGCCCTCGACCGGCAGCCCGGAGGCGCGTCCCGCCCGCGCGCACTCGCGACACGCGCGGGCCGACGCCGCGACCACCCCGTGCGCCGCGATGGCCAGCACGGCGGCGAGCGCGGTCAGGGGCCACTCGGCGGACAACGCCGAGGTCACGCCCAGTGCGATGGCCGCGAGCGCCATGCCCACCGCGGCGGCCGAAGCCGTCCAGGCCACGACCGCCGGCAACCGGTGCGGCGTGGGCACGAGCCGGGCGAGCCGGCCGGTGGCGGTCAGCGCCGCCACCGCGAGCAGGCCGGCGGCGGTCGCCACGGCGCCCAGGTGCGCGGCGAGCGCGCCCAGCCGCCAGTCGGGGTCGCGCGCCGCGGCGTGCACCAGGACGTGGCAGACGACCAGGACCGGCACGGCGACCGCCGCGACGCGGGCCGTGCGGCGGGTCTGCGCGATGGTCAGCTCCCGCTGGAACGACGGCGCGACCTCGTCGGCGGAGCCGAAGTCCAGCACCGCGCGCCGCGCGGCCTGCCCGCGGGGCACGCCGAACCGGGTCTGCGCCTCCACCGCGTCGTGGAGGCCGTCGCGCACCTCGCGCATCATGGCGGCCTTCGCGCGCGCCGGGCCGTGCAGGGACGCGGCGAGCGCCGCCACGCAGTCCTCGACCGGGTCGCGGTCCGGTGCGGCGTTCACGGGGCGGACCCCGGCGCCAGGTCGAGCACCGCGCCGATCGCGGCGGTGAACTCGCGCCAGGCCGACCGGGCGGCGGTGAGGCCGCGCCGGCCGGCGTCCGTCAGCTCGTAGCAGCGCCGCGACCGGTCCGCCACGGACCGCCGACGGCTGCGCAGCAGCCCCAGGCGCTCCAGCCGGTGCAACGCCGGGTAGACCGTGCCCGTGCGCAGCGCGAGCGCTCCCCCGCTGCGCCGCCGCACCGCCGTGATGACCGCGTAGCCGTGCAGCGGCCCCGGTTCGAGCACCGCCAACAGCATCGCGTCCAGGTGCCCGCGCACCGCGTCCGCCTCCACGAGTCGGCAGCCTACACAGGAGTTAAGTAGCTGTGGTACCTATTGGCAGCCGACATATGTTGGCTGCCTACTTAACCAAGGAGCCCCGGTGACCAAGCTGCTGCTGTCGGTCCACGTCCTCTTCGCGATCCTCGCCGTCGGCCCGATCGCGGTGGCCGCGTCGCTGTTCCCCCGCTTCGCGCGCGAGTCGCCGACCGGGGTCGCGGTCTTCCTGCACCGCACGTGCCGCACGTACGCGGTCGTCGGGGTCTTCGTGCCGGTCTTCGGCGTCGCCACGGGCGCGAGCCTGGGCGTCCTCGGTGACGCGTGGCTGCTCGCGTCCGTGGTGCTGACCGCGGTGGCGGCGGGACTGCTGGCGTGGCGGATCCTGCCGGCGCAGGGGCGGGTGCTCGCCGGGCGTGCCGACGCCGTGAAGCGGCTGGCCATGACCACCGGCGTGTTCAACCTGCTGTGGGCGGCCGTCGTCGTGCTGATGATCGTGCGCCCCGGCTCGACCACGGGCGCGTGAGGTGGTCGCCGCGCACGGGGGAACCCCGGTGGGGGGCCGGGGAGGGACCCCCACCGGGGTTCCCGGGGGGTTTAAGAGTGGCGGGGCGG
>NZ_JBHYXZ010000303.1:0-3238 GCF_042752395.1 Actinosynnema sp. NPDC059335
CTCGTCGGCGGCGGGATGCCGATCGGCATCATCGCCGGCAAGAGCAAGTACCTCGCCCCCGGGGACGGCGGGGCGGGGGCGGCGGGGGGCCGCCCCCAGGCGGGGGTTCCCGGCCCGGCTCAGTCGACCGCGAACGGCGGGGTGGAGATCCCCGCGACGCGGTACCGCCGCCACGGGTCCGGGTCGGTGAGCGACCCGGTCGCCGACCCGCCGGGGGTGCGCAGCAGCGCGGTCCGCGCACCGCCCTCCACCAGCTCGGTGACCCGGTCGTTCGCGCCGACCCGGCCGTACCAGTGGTAGCGGCCGTCGATGGGCTGGAAGTAGCCGCGCAGCTCGACGCTCACCGGCACCTCCCGCCCGTCGAACACCAGCGTGGCCTCGCCGGTGTAGCCGTCCTCGTCGTGCTCTTCGGACATCACGCCTCCTCGACGTCGACGACCCGCAGGTGGGGGCCTTCGTGCAGGTCTTCGGGCGAGCCGGCGGCGGGTGTCGCGGGCGGCGCCGCGGCGGTCAGCGGGGCGTCCGGGTCGAGCACCACGCCCGCCGAGCGGAGCAGGCCGTCGATGGCGTGCCAGATGATCGTGGTGAGGTAGTCGCTCAGGCTCGCCCGCGTCATGGACTGCCGGTCGAGCCACCAGTCGCCCGCGTTCTGCACCATGCCGACCAGCGCGTGCGCCCACGGCTCGGCCCCGCCGGAGTCCATGCCGAACGCGCGCAGGTAGTCGCCCAGCAGTCGGGCCAGGGCCGCCGCGATGAGCTGCTTGTCCTCGGTCACCACGTCCTGCTCGACCGGGCGGTCGGTGAACGACTTGCGCACCACGAACCGGTACAGGTTGGGGTGCTCCTCGATCACCGACAGGTACGCGTCCACGATGCGCTTGATCCGCGCCCGGATCGGGCCGTCGTGCTCGATCGCGGGCCCCATGCGGTCCATCAGCATCTCGGTGCCGCGCCGGCCGACGGCCAGGTACAAGTCCGACTTGTCGGCGAAGTGCCGGTAGAGCACCGGCTTGCTGACGCCCGCCTCGGCGGCGATCTCGTCCATGCCGACGTCGGGTCCGTGCTGGGCGACGGCGCGGATCGTGGCCTCCACGAACTCGGCGCGCCGCGCCTCGCGGTGACCCTTCCACCGCTCGCGGCGCGCGTCCGTGCCGCCCTTGACAGTTCGAGCCATGTGACGCACGCTACCAGAAGTAACCGTTACCTCAAGTAACACGTAAATCCCGGGAGGGACCGATGTCGAGGACCTTGAAGGTCGCGGATCGCGAGAAGACGGCCGAGCGCCTGCTCAACTCCTCGGCCGACAAGTTCTACGACCCGGAAGTCGACATCGACTGGTCGGCGCCCCTGGTCGACGGCCTGCGGTACACCCCGGAACACCGGTGCTCGCTGTACGGCACCGCGCTGTGGGAGCGGATGACCCCGGAGCAGCGCATCGACCTGTCCCGGCACGAGGTGGCCAGCGTGGCCAGCGTCGGCCTGTGGTTCGAGATCCTGCTGATGCAGATGCTGCTCAAGGAGGTCTACCGCTCCGACCCGACGACGAAGCACGCGCAGTACGCGCTGACCGAGGTCGCCGACGAGTGCCGGCACTCGACCATGTTCGCCCGCATGGTGGAGCGGATCGGCTGCCCGCCCTACGGGCCGCGCCGGTACACCCACCAGCTCGGCAAGCTGCTGCCGGTGATCGGCTACGGGCCCGCGCTGTACGGGTCGATCCTGGTCGCGGAGGAGATCCTGGACCGGTTGCAGCGCGAGACCATGGCCGACGAGACGGTGCAGCCGCTGGTGCGCATGGTCAACCGGATCCACGTGCTCGAAGAGGCCCGGCACGTGCGGTTCGCGCGCGAGGAGGTCGTGCGCGGCATGGAGGAGCTGACCCGCAAGGAGCTGCCGTACCAGCGGTGGCTGATCGCGACCACGTCCATGTTCATCACGCGGTCGCTGATCAACCCCGAGGTGTACGCGGCGGTCGGGCTGGACCGGGACGAGGCGCACAAGGCGGCGCTGACCAACCCGCACTGGCGGGAGACGATCCGCTGGTCGGGCGAGCGGATCATGAAGTTCCTGGACGAGGTGGGGCTGGTCGGCGCGCCCGGGACGCGGGCGTGGCGCCGGTCGTTCCTGCTCGGGTGAGCGGGGCCGGGGTGGGCGAGCGGACTTCCGCGCCGTGGGAGGCCGGGCGTCGGTTCGTGACGTCCGACGGGACGGCGCTGCACGTGGTCGACACCGGGCCGCGGGACGCGGAGCTGACGACCGTGCTGCTGCACGGCTGGACGTTGGACCACACGTCGTGGGACGTGGTGGCGGCGGAGGTGCCGGGCCGGGTGCTGCGGTACGACCACCGGGGGCACGGCGGCTCCGCGCCCGCGCCGGTCGGCACGGCGACCATCGCCCGGTGCGCGGACGACCTGGCCGAGGTGATCGCGGACCGGGTGCCGGTGGGGCGGATCGTGCTGGTCGGGCACTCCATGGGCGGCATGACGATCATGGCGTTGGCCGAGCAGCACCCCTCGCTGTTCGAGCGGGTCGCCGGGGTGGTGCTGGTCGCGACCTCGGCGGGTGAGCTGGCCGGGTCCACGCTGGGGCTGCCCGGTGTGGTCGGGCGGGCGTTCCTGGCGGGGGAGAAGGCGCTCAACCGGCGGATCGCGCGCTCGCGGCGGGCGGAGCTGCTGCGGCGGACGGAGGTCGCTCGGCCGGGGCTGCGGTGGTTGCTGTTCGGCAGGCGGCCGTCGTGGCGGCACGTCGCGGCGACCGCGGCGATGGTCGGGCGGTGCCACCCGGTGAGCATGGTCGGGTTCCGGGGCTCGCTGGACGAGCACGACCGGCGGAAGGCGCTGGTCGGGTTGGCCGGGGTGCCGGTGGTGGTGCTGGCCGGGGCGGAGGACCGGTTGACGCCGTTGCGGCACGCGCGGGTGCTGGCGGACGAGGTGCCGCACGCGGAGTTGGTGATCTACCCGGGGGCCGGGCACATGCTGCCGTTGGAGCGGGGGCGGGAGGTGGCCGGGCACGTGGTGGCGGTGGCACGGGTGAGCGAGGGGGAAGAGCAAAAGCGTCCTCGCCGGACGGGCAGATCAGCAGGATGACGGGGTTCGGTGGTCAAGCCTCTGCTGGGTGGTGGGTCGGGTTTCGTGTCATCCCGCCGACCTCCACGAGGGCTACCGCACGTGTCAAGGGGGCCGTTCCAGCGTCAGGTGCGGTTGGGCGGGAGGTGCCCCCTTGACACGCGCGGTAGGGC
>NZ_JBHYXZ010000304.1:0-3087 GCF_042752395.1 Actinosynnema sp. NPDC059335
GGGGTAGTGGCCCCCCCGGGGGGGGGGGGGCGCGGCCCCCGGGGGGGGGGGGGGCCCCCCCGGCGGGGCCCACCCACGCGCCGCCCGACCGGCCGACCAGCGCGAACTCGCCGCCGCCCGCCCCGGCGACCGCGTCGGCCAGCGCATCGACGAGCGATTCGGCGCCGGCGGGCAGCGGGCCGCCCGCGAACCCGGGCAGCGGCACGGCGGTCACGTCGCGCATCGCCTCCAGGGCGGCGGCGAACCTCGCGTACTCGTCCACGCCGGTGAACGCGAGCGCCGACGGCAGGCAGACCAGCGACGGCGGCACGAACCCGGTGGTGAGCGCGACCGGCGCGGCCTCGGGCCGGTCGGTGAGCGCGCCCAGGCGGGCCGCGGTGGCGAGCAGGTCGAGCCCGTCGGCGGTGCGGTCGGCGTCGATCGCCTTGCGCAGCAGGGTTTCCACCGGTCCGACGTCGCGGTTGGCGGTGCCGCGCAACCGGCCGTAGAGGTGGTTGACGAGCTGGGCGGGGGTCGGGAAGTCGAACACGGCGGTCGCGGACAGCCGCAGGCCGGTGGCCGCGTTGAGCCGGTTGCGCAGCTCGATCCCGGTCAGCGAGTCGACGCCGTGGTCGCGGAACGCCTGCTGCGGGTCGGCCGTGAGCGGCGTGGTGTGGCCGAGGACGGCCGCGCTGTGCGCGTTGACCACCTCCAGCAGCAGGGCGCGCTGCTCCGGTTCGGCCAGCCCTGCCAGCCGGCCGAGCAGGTCGGCCGGCGTGACCGCCGGGGCCTGCGCCCGCCGCTGCCGGCCGTGGCCGCGCAGCAGCGGCGTCCGTGCCGCGGCCGGGTCGAGGTGCGCGGGCACCAGGACGGGCGAGCCGGTGGCCAGGCCGACGTCGAGCAGGGCCAGCGCCCGGTCGGTGGGCAGCGCGACCAGCCCGGCGCGGGCCAGCCGCAGCCGGTCGGCCTCGGTGAGGTGACCGGTGATGCCGCTCTCCCGCGCCCACTGGCCCCAGGCCAGCGACACGGCGGGCAGGCCGAGGGCGTGCCGGTGGCGGGCCAGGGCGTCGAGGAACGCGTTGGCCGCCGCGTAGTTGGCCTGGCCGGGGCTGCCCAGCACGCCCGCGGCGGAGGAGAACAGCACGAACGCGTCCAGGTCGCGGGTCAGCTCGTGCAGGTGCCACGCCGCGTCCGCCTTGGGCCGCAGCACGGCGTCCACCTGCTCCGGGGTCAGGGACTCGACCACGGCGTCGGCCACGGTCCCCGCCGTGTGCACGACGACCCGCAGGTCGTCGATCGTGGCGAGCAGCCCGGCCAGGGCGTCCCGGTCGGCGACGTCGCACGCGGCCGCGGTGACGGTCGCGCCGAGCCCGGCCAGCTCGGCCACCAGCTCGTCCGCGCCGGGCGTGGCGGGTCCGCGCCGGCCGACCAGCACGACGTGCCGCACGCCGTGTTCGGTGACGAGGTGGCGTGCGGTGAGGCCGCCCAGGACGCCGAACCCGCCGGTGATCAGGGCGGTGCCGCGCAGCGGTTGCGGCGTGGCGTCCTGCGCGGTCTTGGTGAGCCTGGCGGCCAGGAGCGCGCCGTCGCGCAGCAGCACTTGGGGTTCCGCTTGGGCGAACGCGGCGCGCACGGCGGCCGGGAGCGCCTGCCGGGACGCGTCCGTGCCGTCGTGGTCGACCAGCAGGAACCGGTCGGGGTGCTCGGCCTGCGCGCTGCGCACCAGGCCCCAGGCCGCCGCCGACGCGAGGTCCGTCCCCGTCGCGCTCCGGGTGACGAACACCAGCCGGGTGTCGTCGGCCAGCGCCCGCCGCACGTCGTGGAGCACCTGGCGGGTGAGCGCGTGTGCCTGCTCGACCGGGTTCCCGCCGCCGGGGGCGAGTTCGCGGACCTCCGCGGTCACGTCCGGGGCGTCGGGGGTCGGCAGCGGCGTCCAGTCGAGGGTGAACAGGGAGTCGGGGTGCCGGGTGGCGGTGAGGCCGCCGAGTTCGACGGGGCGCAGCACGAGCGAGTCGATGTCGGCCACCGGGCCGCCGGTGGTGTCGGTGACGCGGACCGCGTACGTGTCCGGCGCGGTGGGCGTCAGCACGACCCGCAGGGTGGCGGCGGCGCCGGTGATCGACACGCCGGCGAACGAGAACGGCAGCCTGGCCAGGCCCTGGCCCGGCCCGTCGACCTCGGCGGTGATGCCGGTGAGCAGGGTGAGCGGCTGGATCGCCGCGTCCAGCAGGGCCGGGTGGACGCCGTAGCCGGTGAGGCCGGAGGCGTCGGCGGGGAACGCGACCTCGGCGTGCAGCTCGTCGCCGTGCCGCCAGATCGCGCGCAGGCCCTGGAAGGTGGGGCCGTAGTCGTAGCCCGCGTCGGCGAGCGTCTCGTACAGGGTGGTGGTGTCCATCGGCGTCGCGCCGGCGGGCGGCCAGGTCGTGGCCGAGCGGGTCGGCGGGGTGGCCGGTCCGGGGAGCAGGGCCCCGGTGGCGTGGCGGGTCCAGTCGTCCGGGTCGGTGGTGGTGCGGGAGTGGAGGGTGACGGTGCGTCGGCCGGTGTCGTCGGGCGCGCCGACCGCGACCTGGACGTGCACGGTGTCGTGCAGCGGCAGCGGTGCTTCCAGCACGAGTTCGGCCAGCACGGCGCAGCCGACGTGACCTCCTGCCCGCAGGGCGAGTTCCACGAACCCGGTGGCGGGCAGCAGGGGCGCGTTCAGGACGGTGTGCTCGGCCAGCCACGGGTGGGCGGTCGGCGACAGCACACCGGTGAGCACCGCGCCCTGCCCGTCGGGCAGCGTCACGGACGCCCGCAGCAGCGGGTGGTCCACCACGTCCAGGCCCGCGCCCGTCACGTCGGCCCGGGCGGCGGACACGAGCCAGTACCGTTCCCGCTGGAACGGGTAGGTGGGCAGGTCGAGGTGGGCCCGCGGCGCCGGCGGCCGCCAGTCCGCGCCCTGTTCCCAGAGCCGGCCGAGTGCGGCGAGGAGTCGTTCGGGCTCGTCGTGGTCGCGGCGCATCGCACCGTTCGGCACGAGCGTGGGGTGCGGCCCGATCTCCAGGAACCGCGTCACCCCGTTGGCCCGCAACCACTCCACCGCGTCGCCGAACCGCACCGCGTCCCGGG
>NZ_JBHYXZ010000305.1:0-2924 GCF_042752395.1 Actinosynnema sp. NPDC059335
GCACTGGGTGCGGGGGGCGGGGGGGGGGGCGCCCCCCCCCCCCCCGCGCCCCCGCCCCCCCCCCCCCCGGCGCGGCCGCGTCCCCCAGACCTCGGTCGCCGCCCCGCCGCCGCCGGCGGTCGGCTCGGCGGTGGCGGGCTGGGCCGCGTCACCGCCCCGGCCGCCCCGGCGGCGCTTGCGGGTCTTCTTCTCGCCCTTCAGGTTCTCCTCGGGCTCCGCGTCCAGCCCGGCGCGCGTGCGCAGCCCCAGCGGCAGCCGGCCCGTCGAACCCGCCGGGATGTCGAGGTCCGTGAACAGGTGGTCGGACGTCGAGTAGGTCTCCACCGGCTCCGGTTTGCCCAGGTCCAGCGTGTCGCTGATCATCTTCCACCGGGGCGTCTCGTCCCAGTCCACGAGCGTGATCGCGACGCCGGTCCGCCCGGCCCGACCCGTGCGGCCGATCCGGTGCACGTAGGTCTTCTCGTCCTCGGGGCACTGGTAGTTGATCACGTGCGTGACGCCCTCGACGTCGATGCCGCGCGCGGCCACGTCGGTCGCCACCAGCACGTCGATCTTGCCCGACCGGAACGCCCGCAGCGCCTGCTCGCGCGCGCCCTGCCCGAGGTCGCCGTGCACGGCCGCGGCGGCGAAGCCGCGCTCGACCAGCTCGTCGGCCACCTTCTGGGCGGTGCGCTTGGTCCGCGTGAACACCATCGACAGGCCGCGGTCGCGAGCCTGGAGCGCGCGGGCCAGCAGCTCGGACTTGTCCAGCGCGTGCGCCCGGTAGACGAACTGCTCGGTGCGCTCGTGGATCGCGCCCGCGTCGTTCTCCTCGGCCCGCACGTGCGTCGGCTGGTTGAGGAACGTGCGCGCCAGCGTGATGATCGGCCCCGGCATGGTCGCCGAGAACAGCATGGTCTGCCGCTCGTCGGGCACCATCCGCAGGATCCGCTCGATGTCGGGCAGGAAGCCCAGGTCGAGCATCTCGTCCGCCTCGTCCAGCACCAGCCCGCGCACCTTGCCGAGCACGAGGTGGCGCTGCTCGGCGAGGTCCAGCAGCCGGCCGGGCGTGCCGACGACGACGTCCACGCCCTTGCGCAGCGCCGCGATCTGCGGCTCGTAGGGCCGGCCGCCGTAGATCGCCAGCACGCGCACGCCCAGGTGCTTGGACGCGTCGGTCAGGTCGTGGGTGACCTGGAGGCACAGCTCGCGCGTCGGCACGACCACCAGCGCCTGCGGCGTGCCGTCACCCGGCACGGTGATCCGCTGCAGCAGCGGGATGCCGAAGCCCAGCGTCTTGCCGGTGCCGGTGCGGGCCTGCCCGATGACGTCGTCGCCGGCCAGCGCCAGCGGCAGGGTCAGCTCCTGGATGGCGAAGGTCCGGTGGATGCCCGCCTCGGCCAGCGCCCGCACGATCTCCTCGCGCACGCCCAGCTCGCCGAACGTGGGCGAATCGGACCTGACCGGCGCGTTGGCCACGAGGGGGTGCGAGGTGTCCACGTCGGGCACGCCCGCCTCGCTGTGCTCCAACACCACCGGGTCGATATGGGTCTCTTCGTTCGTCGCGGTCAGGGTGATCGCCTCTCTCGTACCAGCGCGCCACGGCCTGTACGGGCCGCTCGACCGCGTCACCGCCGAGGGGGCCACCGCAGGGGGCCGGGCGGGTCGCGGGAGGGCCAGCGAGGTGTGTGCGCGCACCCTCTCCTGACGGCACGGTGCCGCCGCAGTTCAGCCTTCGGCACCGCTGCGAGCCCCCACTGGGCCGCGCCGCGCCGGGCGTCGTCTGCCGAGTCTACCCGGCGACTAGGCCGATCGGGCTGGATCGCGAGGTCCGGTGCGGTTCGCCGTGCCTGGGGTGTAGCGAACGACACCCGACTAGGCTCCGTCGGTATGAGCGACGCGGGAGTGGATGCGGCGGCGGGCCAGGCCACCGCGGTGGACGGGGAGGCCGTCGCGGTGGGCGGGCAGGAGCAGGTGGCCGAGGGTGTCGTGGACCTGCTCGGCGCGCTCGCGTACGGCGAGCTGTCGGCGTTCGACCGGCTGGCCGAGGACGCCCGGACCGCGCCCACGCTGGCCGGGCGGGCCGCGTTGTCGCAGATGGCGGCGGCCGAGATCGGGCACTACGCGCTGCTGGACCGGTACCTGGCCGAGCGCGGCCACTCGCTGGAGGAGGCCATGCGGCCCTTCGCCGCGGGCTTCGACGCCTTCCACGCCTCCACCGCGCCGCGCTCGTGGCTCGAGTCGCTGGTGAAGGCGTACGTCGGGGACGCGCTGGCGGCCGACTTCTACCGCGAGGTCGCGGAGTGGCTGGACGAGCCGACCAGGGAGCTGGTGCTCGCGGTGCTGGCCGACACGGGCCACTCGGCGTTCGCCGAGCGCGAAGTCCGGGCCGCCTGCGACCAGGACCCGAAGCTGCGCGACCGGCTCACGCTGTGGGGCCGCCGGCTGCTCGGCGAGGCGTTGACGCAGGCCCAGTACGTGGTGGCCGAGCGGGACGGGCTCGCGGAGCTGATCGTGCGCGGCTCGGGCGACCTCGCGGGCATCGCGGCGCTGTTCCGGCGGCTCCAGCAGAGCCACACGCGCCGCATGACGGCGCTCGGGCTCGGCTAGGGTTGGTGGTCGAACGCCATCAACGCCGCACGGAGGTCAGCGTGGAGGTCAGGGTCGGGATCGCGGACAGCCCGCGAGAGCTCGTGGTGTCCAGCGGGCTCACCCCCGAAGAGGTCGAGGCGCAGGTCGCGGACGCGCTGAAGGCCGGCACCGGGCAGCTCGTGCTGGTCGACCAGAAGGGCGCCCGCTACGTGGTGCCCGCGGCGCGCATCGCGTACGTGGAGATCGGTCCGAGCGACGCCCGCCGGGTCGGTTTCATCTCCGGCGACTGAGCGACTGGGCGATTGAGCGACCCGGCGGCCGGGGCGCCCCCGAACCGCCGGCCGCCCGGCCGG
>NZ_JBHYXZ010000306.1:0-2908 GCF_042752395.1 Actinosynnema sp. NPDC059335
GTCGAGCGGGACGCCCCGCCGCCGCTCGACCGCGGTGTGCTGGTGGCGATCAGCGGCGCGGTGCACGCGCGCGAGGTGCTGCGGTTCGACTACACCCCGGCGGGCGGCCCCCCCGTCGCGGGGCCGCCGCGCCGGGCGGAGCCGCACCACCTCGTGACGCGGGGCGGCCGGTGGTACCTGGTGGCCTGGGACCTCGACCGCGACGACTGGCGGACGTTCCGGGTGGACCGGATCACCCCGCGCACGCCCACCGGGCCGCGCTTCACCCCGCGTGAGCTGCCGGGCGGGGACGTGGCCGCGTTCGTCACCGCCCGGTTCTCCGGCTCGGGCGGGCCGGACGGGTGGCCGTGCCGCGGCGAGGTGGTCCTGGACCTGCCGGCCGCCCGGGTGTCGCCGTTCGTCCGTGACGGGGTGGTCGAGCCGCTCGGCCCGGACCGCTGCCGGCTCGTGCTGGGCTCGTGGTCGTGGCCGGGGATGGCCGCGACCCTCGGCCGGTTCGACGCCGACATCGAGGTCGTCGGGCCGGTCGAGCTGAAGGACGCCTTCGCGCACCTGGCCCGCCGCTACGCGAAGGCGGCCTCCCGCTGACCGTCCGCCACCACGCCGACGCGGCCTCCCGCTGATCGTCCGCCACCACGCCGACGCGACGGCCCCGCGCCGACCGCCCGCCGCTACGCCGACGCGGCTCCACGCCGATCGCCCGCCGCGAGGCCGGTCAGCCGCTCCCAGTTGCCCGACCCGATGGCCGCCTTCTCCTCGTCGGTGAACGGCGCGCCCTCCAGGAACGTCCGCGCGACGCCGCCGCTGGTGTCCAGGTGGGGGAAGCCGCCGGGCCGGGTGCCGAAGGTGTACGGGTAGTCCGTCGAGTAGAGCATCCGGTCGGTCCCGACCACCTCGGCCGTCCAGCGCAGGTAGCGCTCGCTCACCGTGCCGCTGCCCGCCACCCAGAAGTTCCGGCGGAAGTAGTCGGCGACCGGCCGCGCCAACCCGGCCTGGTCGCCCAGGTAGCCGACGTGGTCGAGGTAGAACAACACGACCTCGCCCCAGTGCCCGGCGATCACCTGGAGCCCGGGGTGGCGGTCGAACACCCCCGAGAAGATCATCCGGAGGTACTGCACGCCGAGGTCGTAGTACCAGCCCAGCCCGGCGGTCGCCAGCGCCGGACCGATCCCGCGGGGCAGGTCCGAGTAGTACGCCCGCTGGACCGCAGGCACCGGCGCCTGCGGGTGGAAGTGCAGCGGGACGCGGAGCCGTTCGGCGGTCGCGTAGAGGTCTTCGAACTCCGGCGCGTCCGCCAACCTGTCGCCCGTGCGGCCGTAGAGCATCGCGCCGGGGAAGCCGAGCCGGGTGACCGCGCGTTCCAGTTCCGCGGTGGCCGCCTCCGGCGAGGACGTCGGGATGGCGGCGAACGCCTGGAACCGCCGCGGGTGGGTGGCGACCACCTCGGCCAGCGCGTCGTTGACCTCGCGGGCGACGCGCACGGCCTCGGCCGGCGGGAGGTTCTGCACGCCCGGCGTGGCCGGCGACAGCACGGCGACGTCGATGCCCTGCTCGTCCATGTCGGCCAGGCGCCGCTCGCCGACGTCGCGCAGCCGCCGCATGACCGGGTGGTCGTCGCCGTAGGGCTGCGGAGGGACGCCCGCCCTGGCCCAGGCGTCGCTCAGGACCGGCAGGACCACGTGCTCCTCGACGCCGACGATGCGCAGCTTGTGTGTCATGACACTCCTCGATTCCGTTGATATCGCCATCACGGTATCACTGGAAACATCAGCGGAAGCAAGATCGTGTTATCGTTGATATGTGGACGACGTGGAGGTCGCGGGCCGCGAGGTCGCCCGGCAGCGGGTGGTGGAGGCGGCCGCGGAGCTGCTCGCGCGCGAAGGGCGGGACGCGGTCACCACACGCGCCGTCGCGGCCGCCGCCGGGCTCCAGCCGCCGGCGATCTACCGCCTGTTCGGCGACAAGGACGGGTTGCTCGACGCGGTGGCCGAGCACGGCTACGCCCGGTTCCTCGCGGCCAAGCACGCCGACGCCGTCCCCCGCGACCCGGTCGAGGACCTGCGCGCGGGCTGGGACCTCTCGGTCGGGTTCGGGCTCGCCAACCCCGAGCTGTACGTGCTGATGTACGGCGAACCCCGGCGCGGCGCCGACTCGGCCGCCTTCCGGGCCGGCATGGAGATCCTGCTGCGGCGGATCCACCGGCTGGCCGCGTGCGGCCGGCTGCGCGTGGACGAGGAACTGGCGGCCTCGCTCATCCACGCGACCGCGCGCGGCGCCGTGCTCACCTGGTTGTCCCTGCCCGAGGACCGCCGCGACCGCGCCCTGCTGACCGCGCTGCGCGAGGCGATGGTCTCCGCCGTCACCTTCGAGGAGCCCGCCGTGCGGGAAGCGGGCCCCGCCGGCGCGGCCAGGGCGCTCAGGGCCGTCCTGCCCGAGCAGACGGTGCTCAGCGACGGGGAGCAGCACCTGCTCGGCGAATGGCTCGACCGCCTGAGCGCGACCGGCTGAACACCCGCCCGCCGCCCGGATCGGCGCTCAGCCGAGGACCACCACGCCGCACGCCGCGATGAAGACCAGCTGGACCAGGGTGCGCAGCGGCAGCGGCATCGTCCTGATGCCACCGCCGGCGCGGGCCGCGCGGACGTTCGCCGGGAACATCACGACCAGCAGCACCGCCAGGCAGACCGCCGCGACCGGCGCGGTGGGCGGGACGAGCAGGCCGACCGCGCCCAGCAGCTCCAGCACGCCCGTGATCGTCACCAGCGCGGCGGGGTTGGGCAGGCCGGGCGGCACCATGGCGATCAGGTGGTCCCGGCGGGGCCGGGTGAAGTGCGCGCTCGCCGTCAGCAGGAACATCGCGGCGAGACCGGCCTGGGCGGCGTGCGCCCAAGAGTCGAACCAGTCGACC
>NZ_JBHYXZ010000307.1:0-2880 GCF_042752395.1 Actinosynnema sp. NPDC059335
GCCGCGGGGGCGGGCGCGGGCGCGTCCTCCTCCGGCTCGACCGCCTTGCCCTCGCGCGCCTCACGGCGGCGGCGCAGGTGGTTGAGGATGCTGTCGCCGCCGAACGTGGCCGCCGTCGTCAACAGCATCAGCAGCACGAACGCCGCGCCCGCGTACCGGACCTTGCCGCCGATCTGGGCCTCCGCCGCGGTCGGGTTCACGATCACCTGCGAGGTGATGAACGTCGACTCCGGCGCCTTCAGCGCGGTCTGCTGCTTGTCCAGCTCCTTGGCCGCGAACTCCATCACCGTGGTGACCAACTTCTCGGCCGCCTCGGGCGTGCTGCCGTCCGCGGTCACGAACAGGAACGGCCCGCTCATGCCGCCGCCCGCCGCGGTGAAGTTCTCCGTCGAGTCCTTGTCCAGGCCGAGCGACTCCTTGCGCGTCTTCGGGTCGGCCAGGATCTGCGCCAGGATCTGCGCGGTCGTGGTGAGGCTGCCGTCGAACGCGAGCAGCGGGTTGACCCGCACCGCGTCCTCCGGCGACAGCTTCTCCGAGAACGTGCCACCGGCCGACGGCGATGTGAGCACCATGACACCCGAGGACTGGTAGCGCGTCGGGATGGACAGGAACACGCCCGCGGCGACGGCGACCGCCGTCACCGCCGCCGGGAGGGCGATGTACCACCGCCTGCGCAGAGTTCGCACGGCGCCCCAGAAGTCCATCCGCTCCCCGATCCACGTTTACCCTGCGTAGGTGCCCGCAAGGTGTTGTTACTCTGAAATCGGCCGACTCGCGCCTAGTCGTTACAGGTGGTGATGGACTTGGGCTACCGGCGGGTCGTCTTCGCCGTCGCGGCCATCGTACTGGTCGTCGGCGTGGCCGTGGGGTACGTGGTTTCGGTCGTGCGCGAGGCCGCGCCCGTGCCGGTCGCCTCGACCGGCGGGGACCTCATGTTCGTGGCCCTGGCGGACGGGCGCAGCCGGGTGGAGCAGGTCGACCTGGCCGATCCGGGCGCACGCGGCGCGACGGGGATGACGTGCCAGCGGGTGTACCGGGCCGGTGGCACGACGGTGTGCCTGAAGCTGGCGGGACCGGGTCCGACGTACGCGGCCGAGGTGTCGCGGGACGGTGGCGTGGTGCGGACCGTGCCGCTGCCGGGCGTGCCGAGCCGGGCGAAGGTGTCGGCGTCGGGGCACGTGGTCTCGTGGACGTCGTTCGTGACGGGCGACTCGTACTCCGTGCCCGGCGGGTTCTCGACCAGGACCGGGTTCCTGGACCTGCGCACCGGTGAGGCGGTGGAGTCCCTGGAGGGCTTCACGGCGGTCGTCGAGGGGCAGCAGCACACCGCGCAGGACGTGAACTACTGGGGGCTCACGGTGGCCGACGACGACCGCACCTTCTACGCGACGTTGGCGTCCGGCGGGTACACCTGGCTGGTGAAGGGCGACCTGGCGGAACGTCGCCTGGAGTCGTTGCGGCGTGACGCGGAGTGCCCGTCGCTGTCGCCGGACGGCACGAAGGTGGCCTACAAGAAGCGCATCGGGCGGTTGGGCCCGTGGGAGCTGGCCGTGCTCGACCTCAAGACCGGGGAGGAGCGCCGGCTGCCCGGGACGGCGGGCGTGGACGACCAGGCCACGTGGCTGGACGACGACCGGCTCGCGTTCGCCGCCGTGCCGAAGGACGCCAAGCTCGCTTCGATCCACGTCGTGCCGGCCGACGGGTCGTCCGCCGCCGTGCTGCTGATCCCCGACGCGACCTCCCCGTCGCCGGTCGGCTAACGCCTGGCCGAGCGCCGCGATCTCCTTGTGTCAGAAGGAGAACGCGGCCCTTGGGAGGCTGGAGTTGTTATCCCGGACGGTGAATGCCGCCGAACCCGCAAGAATGCTGTTACCGGGCAAGGGGTCCGCGCACGTCGGCCACCGGCGGTCAACCACCTGCGCCGCCCGCGTGGTCCACCCGGCCGCACGTGGCCGCCGCCGCACGCCGAGCGCGCTCCGCCCCGCCGACCCGGCGCCGACCCGATGACCACCGCGCCACCCCCGCCGTCCCGGACCCGGCCGTCCCAGACCTCGCCGCTCGCACCGCAAGCCCCGCTGATCCCGGCGCCCGCGCCGCCACCCGACTCGCGCGTGCCGCCCGCCTCCGCGGAACCGCCCGCGCCCCCGCCGCTCCCCGCGGTCCGGTTGCCGTCCCTCACCGGCCTGCGCTTCCTCGCCGCCTTCGTCGTCTTCGGCTTCCACCTGCACGCCGGCGGCCTGTTCGACGGCACGGGCGCGGAAGGGGTGCTGGCGGCCGTGTTCGGGCAGGGGGCGACCGGGGTCGGGTTCTTCTTCCTGCTCTCCGGGTTCGTGCTCACCTGGTCCGCCCGGCCCGGGGTGCCGGCCCGCGTCGCCCTGCGGCGCCGGGCCGCCCGGGTCCTGCCGAACCACGTCGTGGTCTGGCTCGTCGTGTTCGCGGGCCTGGCCTGGGCGGGCGGCGCGTCCGTGCTCACGGGCCTGCTGGGCCTGGTCCTGCTCCAGGCGTGGGTCCCGGTGCAGTCGGTCTACTTCGGCGTCAACACCCCGGCCTGGTCGCTGTCCTGCGAAGCCGCCTTCTACACCGCCTTCGGGTGGCTGCTCGGGCTGGTCGACAGGATCCCGCCCCGGCGGCTCCGGTGGGCCGCCGGCGGGCTCATGGCGGCCGTGGTCGCGGTGCCCGCGGTGGCGTTGCCGATGCCGGCCGGCCTGGAGTACTGGTTCGTCTACGTCTTCCCGGTCACCAGGGCGCTGGAGTTCGTGCTCGGCATGGTGCTGGCCCGGGTCGTGCGCGCGGGCCGGTGGGTGGGGCGGGGGCGCGCCCCGGCCGGCGCGGGGGGCGGGCGGGGCGCAGGCGGCGCCGGGCAACAGCGCGGGACGTGAG
>NZ_JBHYXZ010000308.1:0-2694 GCF_042752395.1 Actinosynnema sp. NPDC059335
TTCTCACCCCCACCCCCCCCCCCGCGGGGGGGGGGGGGGCGGGGGCCCCCCCCCCCCCCCCCCCCCCCCCCCCCGCGGGGGGGGGCCCGGGGGGGCCCCCCCCCCCCCCCCACGACCGTCTTCGCGCCGGTGGCGGGGTCGAGGCGGACCAGTTCGAAGGTGTCGCGGCGGCCGAACAGCACCTGCCCGTCGGGCAGGGTGGTCAGGCCCCAGGGCAGGTCGGTCTCGGTGGTGACCCTGGTGACCGCGCACAGCGCCGTGGCGCAGGCGGCGCCGGTGGTGACCGCGACCGCCGCGCTCGGCGTCGAGCGGTTGGCCTGCGCGTCGCGCGCCCGCACCCGGTACTCGTAGCGCGTGTTGGCGGCCAGGCCGCTGTCGGTGAACGACGTCGTGGTCGCGCCGCTGGTCGAGCCGACCTGGACGCCGTCGCGCAGGACCTCGTAGCCGGTGACGCCGACGTTGTCGGTGGCGGGCGACCAGCGGACCGTGACCGAGGTGCCCGACGCGGTCGCGGTCACGCCGGTGGGCGTGCTGGGCGGCGTGGTGTCGGCCTGGCACTGCGGCACGGTGATCGTGACCGTGGGGCTGGCCTGGGACACGTTGCCGGCGGCGTCGCGGGCGTTGACGTACAGGCCCCAGGTCGCGCCGGGGCTGACGGTGAGGTCCGCCGACAGCGCCGTGCCCGGCACCGAGGTCATGAGCTGCCCGTCGTGGTAGACGTCGTAGAAGGCCACCGCGACGTCGTCCGTGGACGCCGACCACGAGAACGTCACCCCGGTGCAGGTCAGGTTCGACGTGCGGGGGTTCGCGGGCGCGGTCGGCGGCGTGGTGTCCGCGCCGAGCCGGACGAGCTGCCACTGCTGGTTGGCGGCGCCCGTGTCGGGGAGCTGGACGAGCCGCGCGCCGTCGGCGGTGGAGGAGTTCAGCACGTCCACGGCCTTGCCGCTCGCCCGGTTGAGCAGGCGCACGTAGCCGCCGGCGGAGTCGGCCAACCGGAACTGCTGGCCGGCGAGGTTCGCGTCGGTCGTCTGCACGAGGCCGGCGCCGTCGGCGGTGGACGGGAAGCTCAGCACCTTGCCGCTGTGCCGGGACCTGATCCGGTAGTAGCCGCCGCCGGAGTCGACGAACTGCCACTGCTGCCAGGCGCCGTCGTTGCGGCTGTACTGGGAGATCCGGGCGTTGTTCGCGGTGCTGCGCCCGTACACGTCCAGCACCTTGCCGCTGGCGCGGTTGACCAGCACGTACGAGGCGCCGGTGTCCACGGTGGCGGCCGACGCCGCGGGGACCGGGAGCACGGCGCCGAGCACCGACAGCGCCACCACCCAGACCGCTCGGCGTCGCGGTCGGCGGACGGCGTTCTTCCTGCTCGCGAGGGGATCTCGCATGGTCTTCCTCTCACGGGACGCAAGGCCAATCGCCTTGTTATCGCTAACAAAGGGAGGCGGCGGAATGCCGCGTCGATGGCGGTCGACGTGCACCGAAGGGGGTCGAGCGGAAGTGTTCCTAGACGCGCCGGACAGCGGTCGCGGAGGGGACCTGGCCGGGTCTCACGCGGAACGGGACCGACCCGGGGCTGGTTTGCGCACGTGGAACCATGCTTCGCCTCCTTGCGAGCAGGGTGCGTGGTGGTCGCCGGGTCGGTTCGACTGGGAGCGTTCCCAGAGGCACCGTAGCGCACGGCGTTCGCGGTCGACAAGGCCGTCGGTCGGGTACCCCGCGATCGTGAGCGCTAACATCGAGGCTCAGCGGAGGAAGTCCACCACGGCCGTTCGGAACCCCGGGCCGTCCACCGTCGTGCCGTGATCGCCCCTCACCACGTGGAGCCGCGCGTCGGGGATGGCGTCGACCAGCACGTGGGGACGCCGGGCGAACGAGTCGTCGTCGCCGACGATCACCAGCGTCGGGGCCGTGATCGCGGCGAGGTCGATGCCGCCCTGGTGCGCGGCGCGGGCCTGCGCGGCCAGGGAGGGGAAGTCGGCCCCCACCGCCCGGGCGAACGCGACCATGCCCGCGACCTCGGGCGGCAGGGGACCGGGTTCGTCGGCGAGGAACGCGTCGGCCAGGACGTCGTTGGGCAGCACGCGGGTGTCCACACCGCCGACCTCGACCACCCCGGCGCCGACCCCGCCGACCACCAGCCTGCGCACCGCGGGCTCCTCGGCCGCCGTGAGCAGGGCGATCACCGCGCCCATCGAGTAACCGACGACGTCCACCGCCTCGGCCCCGAGCGCGCCGACGACCGCCCGCAGGTCACGCGCCATCCGCGGCTCGCCGTACCGCGCGGGGTCCGCCGACTTCCCGGACGACCCGTGCCCGCGCGCGTCGATCCCGACCACCCTGCGCCCGACCCCGGTGAGCGCCGCGACCACGCCGCCGGCCTCCCACTCGACGAGGGTGTGGGCGGAGAAACCGTGCTGCAGCACGACCGGCACGGGGTGCGGCTCCACGCCCGCGTCGGGCTCCCAGAGGTGGAAGGCGATCCGGGTGCCGTCGTCCACCACGAGTTCGGACGTCCGCGACGCGACCGCGTCGGTCATGGGCTGCCTCCGGCGACGTGCTCCGCGGCGCCGGTCGGTCGAGCCGGCGGCGACCACCGTACTTCCCCCGGCGGCCCCGGCACGACCCGCCGACAGGGCCGTGCGGCGGCCGCCGGGCGTCGTTGGCCCCCACCCCCCCCCCCCGGCCCCCCCCCCC
>NZ_JBHYXZ010000309.1:0-2680 GCF_042752395.1 Actinosynnema sp. NPDC059335
GCGGCCACCCGGGCGGCGAGCGCGGCGGAGTTGCGTGAGCACGCGGCGCGGTCGTTGCCGGACTACATGGTGCCGACCGCGTACGTGGCGCTGGACCGGTTGCCCCTCAACGCCAACGGCAAGCTGGACCGGGCCGCGTTGCCCGCGCCCGAGCGGGACGCGTCCGCGGCCGGCGGGTTCGTCGCGCCGCGCACCGAGGCGGAACGGCTCGTCGCGGCCGTGTGGTCCGAAGTGCTCGGGCTGGACGCGGTCGGCGCGACGGACAACTTCTTCGCGCTGGGCGGCGACTCGATCTCCAGCATCCGGGTGGTGTCGAAGCTGCGCTCGGCGTTCGACCTGTCGCCGCGCGACGTGTTCGACCACCCGACCGTGACCGCGCTGGCCGCCCGGCTCTCGGCGGCCGACCACGCGGTGATCCCGCGGGTCGAGGGGCGTCCGCCGCTGTCGTTCGCCCAGCAGCGGCTGTGGTTCCTCGACCAGTTCTCCCCCGGCGGCACCGAGTACGTGACGCCGCTCGCGGTGCGGCTGCGCGGCGAGCTGGACGTGCCGCGGCTGGAGCGGGCGCTGACGGCGCTCGTGGCCCGGCACGACCAGTTGCGGACCACGTTCCCGGCGGAGAACGGGCTGCCGGTGGCCGAGGTCCACCCGCCCGCGGACGTGGCGCTGCCCGTGGTGGACGGGATGCCCGCGGTGGAGCCGTTCGACCTGACCACCGGTCCGCTGTTCCGGCCGGTGCTGGTGCGGCACGCGGACGACGACCACACGTTGGCGCTGACCATGCACCACATCGTCACCGACGGCTGGTCGAGCGGGGTCCTGATGTCCGACCTCGCCGCGTTCTACGGCGGCGAGGAGCCGCCGCCGCTGCCCGTCCGCTACGGCGACTTCGCGGCCTGGCAGCGCGAGCAGCCGCTGGACGAGCACCTCGCGTACTGGCGGGACCAGCTCGCGGGCGTGCCCGCGCTGGAGCTGCCGACCGACCGGCCCCGGCCCCCGGTGCAGACCACGGCCGGCACGCGGACCGACTTCGCGGTGCCCGCGCCCGTGGTGGCGCGGCTGCGCGAGCTGGCCCGCGTGGCGGACGGCACGCTGTTCACCGCGCTGGTCGCGGCCTGCCAGGTGCTGTTCCACCGGTGGTCCGGGCAGGACGACTTCGCGATCGGCACGGTGGCGTCCGGGCGCGAGCGGCCCGAGACGCAGGACCTGGTCGGGTTCTTCGTCAACACGCTGGCGCTGCGGGCGCGGATCGACCCCGCCGAGAGCTTCCCGGCGTTCCTGGCCCGGACGCGGCGCACCGTGCTGGACGCGTTCGCCCACCAGGACGTGCCGTTCGAGCGGGTCGTGGACGCGGTGCAGCCCGACCGCGACACCAGCCGCACGCCGCTGTTCCAGGCGGTGGTCGCGTTGCAGAACGCGCCGCAGGCCCCGGGTTTCCCCGGCCTGGTCGCGGAGGACGTGGCCCAGCCGGTGACGAGCACCGCGTTCGACGTCACGGTGGAGTTCACCGAGACCGACGGCGGCGGGCTGGACGGGTCGGTCGAGTACAACACCGACCTGTTCGACGCGGCCACGGTCGAGCGGCTGGTCGAGCACCTGGGCGTGCTGCTGGCCGGCATCGCGGCCGACGCCGACCGCCCGCTGTGGGCGCTGCCGGTGCTGCCCGCGGGCGAGCGGGACCTGCTGGAGTCGTGGGGCTCCGGCGGTCCCGGCCGCTGGGGCCCGGGGCTCGTGGGACTGGTCGAGGCGCAGGTGGCGCGGACGCCGGACGCGCTCGCGGTGACCGGCGCGGCGGAGCTGACCTTCGCCGAGCTGAACGCCCGCGCGAACCGGCTGGCGCACCACCTGATCGGGCTGGGCGCGGGACCGGAGCGGGTGGTCGCGCTGCGCCTGCCGCGCTCGGCGGACCTGCTCGTGGCCGAGCTGGCGGTGCTCAAGGCGGGCGCGGCGTTCCTGCCGGTGGACCCCGCCTACCCGGCGGACCGGATCGAGTTCATGCTGGCCGACGCGAAGCCGCTGGTCGTGCTGGACGGGCCGGTGGACACCTCGGCGCACCCCGACACCGACCCCGTGGTGGCCGTGCGGCCGGAGCACCCGGCGTACGTGATCTACACGTCCGGTTCGACCGGGCGGCCGAAGGGCGTCGTGGTGACCCACGCCGGGTTGGCGACGTTCTCGGCGGCGGAGGTCGAGCACTTCGGGGTGCGGCCGGGCGACCGGGTGCTGGAGTTCGCCTCCCCCAGCTTCGACGCCTCGGTGCTGGAGCTGTGCCTGTCCTGGCCCGCCGGCGCGGCGCTGGTCGTGCCGCCGCCGGGGCCGCTGCTGGGCGACCAGTTGGCCGACGTCGTCACGTCGGCCGGCGTGACGCACGCGCTGATCCCGCCGGTGGCGCTGGCGACCGTGCCCGACGGCGCGGACCTGCCCACGCTGCGGACGCTGGTCGTCGGCGGCGACGCCTGCTCGGCGGAGCTGGTGCGGCGGTGGGCCCCGGGCCGGCGGATGATCAACGCCTACGGGCCGACCGAGTCGACCGTGGTCACGTCGTGGAGCGGGCCGCTGGAGCCGGGCGGCGGCGCGCCCCCCCGCGGGGGGGCGCTCCCCCGCCCCCCCCGGCACGGGCGGGGCCCGGCGCTGGGGCCCACCCCCGGCCGCGGGCCCGGCGAGCGGGACGTGTCCCGCCTCG
>NZ_JBHYXZ010000310.1:0-2241 GCF_042752395.1 Actinosynnema sp. NPDC059335
GTTCGGGCGCCCGCCCCGCGCGGACGTGTTCGACGCGCTGCGGGCCGTGCCCGCGCGGATCGACCTGTCGCCCGGCGTGCCGGACCTGACCGCGTTCCCCCGCGCCGCCTGGCTGCGCGCCGAACGCGCCGTCCTCGCCACCCTCTCGGCCGCGGACCTCGGGTACGGCGACCCCCGCGGCGCGCCGGCGCTGCGCCACGCCGTCGCCCGCTGGTTGGCCCGTTACCGGGGCATCCGGGTGGGCCCGGAGGAGGTCGTGGTGGTCGCCGGCGTGGCGCAGGCCCTCGGGCTGCTCGCGCGGGTGCTCCGCCGCGACGGCGTCGACCGGGTCGCCGTGGAGGACCCCGGCTCGCTCGGCGCGCGGCAGCACCTGGGCGACCAGGGGCTCGCCACCCCGCCCGTCCCGGTGGACGGCGACGGCGTCCGGGTGGACGAGCTGGTCGCCGGCGGCGCGCCCGCGGTCCTGCTGACACCCGCCCACCAGTTCCCGACGGGCGTCGTCCTCGGCGGCGCGCGGCGGCGGGAGCTGATGCGGTGGGCCGACGCCGGCGGGCTCGTCGTCGAGGACGACTACGACGCGGAGCACCGCTACGACCGGCCGCCGGTGGCGGCGTTGCGCGCGGTGCTGCCCGACCGGGTCTGCTACGCGGGCAGCGTGTCGAAGGTCCTCGCGCCCGCCCTGCGCGTGGGGTGGCTGCTCGTGCCGGGCGCGTACCACGGGGCCGTGGTGGAGGCCAAGCGGTACGCCGACCTCGGCAACGCCGTGCTGCCGCAACTGGTGCTGGCCGCGCTGATGGAGTCCGGCGAGCTGGAACGGCACCTGCGGTTCGTCCGCCGCCGCCACCGCCGCAGGCGGGACGCCATGATCGCGGCCATCGCGCGGCACCTGCCGGGCGCGGTCGTGCACGGCGCGGCCGCCGGGCTGCACCTGCTGCTCACGTTCGACGCGCGGGTGTCGGACGTCGAGGTGGCCGCCGCGGCGCTCGCCCGCGGGGTGAAGGCGCAGCCGCTGTCGTGGCACGCCCAGCGGCCCGGCCCGCCCGGCCTGGTGCTCGGGTACGGCGCGAGCGCGCCGGGCGACGTCGAGGAGGGCGTCGCGGTCATCGCGGACGTGCTGCGGCAGTGGTAACAACGTTGTGATTCCTCTTGCCGGACACGGAGAATCGCGTTGCGCGGGCGGGGGTCACACGATCGCGTGGATCATCTGCACCGTGGGCTCGTGTTGATCGTCCTAAGTGGACGTGGTCGGGGCGGTCCGGCCAGGATCCCCGGTGACACCGGGTAGCGACGCGGAGACCCTGCGGTCCTCCCGGCCTGTCACGGCTTGTTTTCCAGTTGAAAGCGAACGAACTCTCATGTCCCGCACGACCACTGACGCGCCCACGCGCGCACACGGCCAGGACCAGGACCGCCGGGCGCTGCCCGTCCACCTCGTGGGATCGCTGCCGCGCCCGCTGTGCGACGACCCCGTCACCGCCATGGGCTGGTTCCTCCGGCACCGGTGCGAGGCGCCGTTGACCGCCCTCCCGTCCGACCGCGACCCGCGGTGGATCATCGACTGGCTCACGCACCACATGTCGTCCGTGCCCTCGCTCGAACTGGTGCGCGCCGGCGAGAGCCGGGGTTACGACGACATGCCCTACTACCGCGTCCGTCCGGGCGACGAGCTGTGCCCGGAGGACGTCCGCCTCGCCCGCGTCGAGCAGGCCGAGGCGGCGTTCGCCGCGCTGGAGCGGGTGTGCCCCTCCGGGTCCGGCGACCGGCCGCCCGTCCAGGTCGGCATCCCCAACGCGCTCGACCTCGCCCTGTTCACGTTCGGCTCGATGGAGGCGGCCCGCGAGTGGGTGCCCACCATGCAGACGGCGGTCGTGCGGGAGGTGACGGAGTTGGTCGCCCGGTGGGGCGACCGGGTGCAGCTCCAGCTGGAGACGCCGGCCGTGCTGGTGGCCTACCACCTCACCCCGCCCGAGGCGTGGGCCGGGCTGACCGAACACCTCACCCGGCAGGTGGCCGGCGTCCTGACCGCCGCGCCGGACGCCCGGTGGGTGCTGCACCTGTGCTACGGCGACCTGGCGCACGTGCCGGTGTTCACCCCGACCGACCTGAAGGCGGCGGTGCGGTTCCTCAACGCGCTGGCCGACGAGCTGGCCGGCCTGGGCACGCCGATGCCGACCGTGCACCTGCCCGTGGGGGGGGGGGCCCCCCCGCCCCCCCCCCACCCGGCGGTGTGCGCCCGCCGGC
>NZ_JBHYXZ010000310.1:2251-2676 GCF_042752395.1 Actinosynnema sp. NPDC059335
GGCGCCACCCCCCCGGGGGCGCCCGCGGGGGGGCCGCGCGCTCCCCCACGCGCCCTCCGCGGCCCCGGGGGGGGGGGGGGCCCCCCCCCCCCCCCCCCCCCGACCCGGCGTTCTACGCCGACCTGCGGCACCTGCGGCGCGGGGTGGAGGTGATCGCGGGCGTGGTGGCCGAGGACTACCCCGAGGAGACCCGCGAGGCGCTGCGGCTGACCGTCGAGGCGCTGGGCGCGCCGGTGGCGGGCGTCGCCGCCGCGTGCGGGTACGGCCGGCGCACCGAGGAGGCCGCGGCGGCGAACCTGGGGCTGGCCGCGCGGCTCGCCCGGGAGTGGAGCGTGCGCTGACCGGCCGGGGGGGTGGGGGGTGGGTGGCGCGCCCCCACGCCACGCCGGCGCCGCGCCGCCGCCCCGCTGGACGCGTAGTGGCGT
>NZ_JBHYXZ010000311.1:0-2671 GCF_042752395.1 Actinosynnema sp. NPDC059335
CCCCACCCTCGCTCCCGTGCGCCCCTGACGCCCCCGGGGGTGGGGGGGTCCCTCATACTGGCCCGGGCCCCCGGGGGGGATTTGGGGGGGCGCCGGGGCGATTGCGCCGGGCAGGCGGCGGTGGTGTACTCGAACCGGCCGGACCAGGAGGCTCAGGGTGACTGAATCGTTTGGTGAATTACTCCGTGAATGCCGTATCGCCGCGGGCCTGTCGATAGGTCAGCTGGCCAAGCGGGTGCACTACAGCAAGGGGCACCTCAGCAAGATCGAGAACGACCTGAAGCTGCCGCACGAGACCATGGCCCGGCTGTGCGACGGCGTGCTCGACGCGGGCGGCAGCCTCATCGAGGCGGCTCGCGCGGCGCGGGACCGGGCCGTGGAGCGCGCCGCCGAGGCCGGCCTCACGCTCGACCGCCGCCAAGTGCTGGTCGCCGGCACGGGCACGGTGCTCGGCATGGCCCTGTCGGGCGGGCCGCGACCCGCGCCCGACGAGCGCGTGGTGGAGGGGATGCGGGTCTCGTTCGAGCACCTGCGCTCCCTGGGCATGCAGACCAGCCCCGTCGTCGTCCTCGAACCGCTGGTCGCCCTCCTGCGGACGGTGCACGCGCTCGCGCACGAGAACCCGGAGCCGATCCGGGGTCGGCTGCTGCTGCTCGCCGCGCGCATCGCCGAGTACACGGGGTGGATGAACCAGGAGGTCGGTGACGAGCAGCGCGCGTTGTCGTGGACCCGGCACGCCTCGGAACTGGCGCGGGCGGGCGGCGATCGGGAGATCGTGAGCTACGCGTTCGTCCGGGAGGCCGGGCTCGCGCTCTACCGGCAGGACGCGGCCGGGACGGTGGGGTTGGCCCGGCAGGCGCAGCTGGTGGACCGGGCCGGCCCGCGCATCCGGGGCCTGGCGGCCCGCCGGGAGGCGCAGGGGCACGCGCTGGCGGGCGACCGCGACGCGTTCGACCGCGCGATGGACCGCGCCGTCGACCTCCTCGACGGCGCCGCCGCGGACACCCGCGCCTACCCCGTGCTCGGCTCGACCGCGCCGGACCCGGCGGAGCTGGCCCGCGGGTGGTCGCTGTGCGACCTCGGCCGGACCGCCGAGTCGGCGGCCGTGCTGGACCGGGAGCTGGCCCGGTTGCCCGCGACGTCCCGCCGGTCCCGGGCGAGGTTCGGCACCCGGCGCTCGCTCGCCCTCGCGCTCGCGGGCGAGATCGACCAGAGCTGCGCGACGCTGGCCGGCACGCTCGACGACGTGGCGCACGTGGACTCGGCGACCGTGCGGACGGACCTGCGGGAGCTGTCCCGGACCCTCGGCCGCTGGCACAACCACGGCGCCGTCCGCGAGGTGTACCCCGAGCTGCGCCGGGTGTTGCAGCAGCGGTACTGACCGGCGTGCCCGGCGGGTGGGCCGCCCCGCCGGGCCCCGCGGGATCAGCGGCACGCGCAGGTCAGGCCGGCGTGCTCGGCCCGGACCTCGTCGGCCCGCGGCCGGCCGAGCGCGGCGAACCCGCTCTCGGCCGCGTCCCAGTGCGGGGCGGCGGTCGCGTGCCGGCCCAGCGCGTGCAGCGCACGGGCGACGCCGAGGTGGGCCTGGGCGGCGTGGCCGCGGTTGCCCGCGCCGACCGCCAGGTCCAGGGCGGACCGGTAGGCGTCCAGCGCCGCGGCCCGGTCGCCGGCCGCCCGCGCGGTCTCGGCGCGGTCGAGGAACAGCCGGGTGCGCAGGTCCGAGTTGGACACGTCGGCCGCGGCCGCCTTGGCGCGCTCGTGGTAGTGCGCGGCCTCGGCCAGCCGGTCCTGCGACCGGTGCACGTTGCCGATGTAGTTCAACGCGTAGGCGGCCAGGCTGTCGTCGCCGAGTTCGACGGCCAGGTCGTGCGCCTCCAGGTGCGCGGCCAGCGCTTCGTCGGCCAGTCCCAGCCGCCGCTGCACCGCGCCGAGGTTGTTCAACGCGTGCGCCAACCCCTGCGCGTGGCCGACCTCCCGCAGCAGCGGCACGGCGGCCCGGTGCCGGCGCAGCGCGCGGTCGAGGTCGCCGCGCTCCTCGTCCAGCACGCCGAGCATGCTCAACGCGTGCCCCTGGCCGCGCAGGTCACCGCAGCGCTCGTACTTCTCCAGCGCGTCCTCGAAGCGTTCCACCGCCTCGGCGTGCCGGCCCAGCTGCATCAACGAGATGGCGAGCATGCCGGACGTGGACGCCCGGCCGGGCAGGTCGTCCAGGGCGTCCCACTCGTCCAGCGCGCGGGTGGCCGCCGCCACCGCCTCCTCCAGCCGCCCGAGCCGGTCGTAGGCGATGGCCAGCCGCAGCAGCACGTGGGCCCGGCCGTGCTCCTCGCCCGGCGCGGAGCGCACGTTCTCCCAGGCCAGCTCCACGGTCTCGAGCCAGTCCTCGAACCGGCTGGTGGTGTTGAAGTGCCGCCAGATCAGCACCGCCAGCCGCCACACGTGACCGGGCAGCCGGCGTTCGGCGGCGCTGCGGATGGCCGCCACCAGGTTGTCCCGCTCGGCGGCGATCCAGGCGGTCGCGCCGGACTGGTCCGCGAAGGCGGGCACCACCCGGCTGGTCCGGTGCACCGGGGGCAGCACGCGGTCGAACGGGTAGGCGGCCCCCACGGCCTCGGCCAGGCCGACCAGGTAGAAGTCGAGCAGGCGGAGCACGGCGTCCTCGTGCTCGGTCGGC
>NZ_JBHYXZ010000312.1:0-2664 GCF_042752395.1 Actinosynnema sp. NPDC059335
GTATAGGCACACGACCAGGCAAAACATGCACACGCCCCCTTGACACGTGCGGTAGGGCTGCGCCAGGTCGGCGGGATGACACGAAGCCCTCCTTTTGTGGGAAGGCCGGTGCACAAAAGCAGGGGGTGTTCGGGGAGCGGGCCGGGGGAAGGTCTCGTGGGCAGGTGCGGGAGAGGGCCCGGTGGGCGTTGGCCTCGATCCGTTGACCGGTGCAGGCGGAGCCTTCGGCTAGGTGCCGATCGGTGTCAGGTGGCCCGCATCGACGACGTGATCGACGGCGGCTGGGAGGAGGCCGACCCGCTCGACGTGCCGTCCGAGGTGCTGCTGCCCGGCGCCGTCGTCCCGACCGTGGCCGCGGAGGTCGTCGCCGGCGTGGTGCTTTCCGCGGTGGTGGTCGTGGTGGTGGTGGTGGTCGGGGTCGGGCAGCCCGGCGGGAGCGGCGTCGTCGTGGTCGGCGTCGTCGTGGAGGTGGACGTGGTGGTCGTCGTCTCCGTCGTCGGCGTGGGGCACGTGGGCGTGGTCGTCGTCGTGGTGGTGCTGGACGACGTGGTGGGCGTCAGCGTGATCGTCACGCCCGGCCGCGTGGTGGTCGTGGTGGTCGTCGGGTTCGGGGTGCCCGAGGACGGCGGCGTGGTGTTGCCGGGCGGCGAGGTGGTGTTGCCGTTGCCGTTGGAGTTGCCGGGCGTGGTGCCGGTGTTGCGGCCCGGGGTGAAGTCGTCGTCCGAACCGACCAGGTCGGGCAGCACGGGCACGCCGCTGGCGTAGATGTCCGCCCAGTACAGCACCGTGGCCACATACTCGTTGGACTGGTTGTAGCGGAACACCGCCTGGGCCCGCTGCCGCGGGTCGCTCAGGTCGGCGTTGTGGGCGCACAGGTAGTTGCCCGCGCCGATGGTGGCGTCGTAGATGTTGTTCGGGTTCTTGTCGCCGTCCTCGTTGCCGTCGGCGGCGTAACCGGCCCAGGTGGACGGGATGAACTGCATCGGCCCCACGGCGCGGTCCCACGTGCGGTCGCCGTCGAACCTGCCGCCGTCGGTGTCGCGGATGGCCGCCACGCCGGGCGAGCCGTTGAGCACCGGGCCCAGGATCGGGTCCACCGTGGTGCCGTTCTCGGTGACGCGGCCGCCGCGGGCGTGGCCCGACTCGATGCGGCCGATGCTCGCCAGCAGCGGCCAGTCGAGCCGGCAGCCGGGCGTGGTCTGCGCCAGCCGTTCCGCCGCGCGCATGTAGGCGTCGAGCATGACGCCGGGGATGCCGTGCTGGCCCTCGCGCAGGTACCCACCCTCCAGCGGGGGCAGGTCGTCCTCGAACTCCGCCGGGTCGTCGGCGTCGGCCAGCAGGTTCGCGCTCAGCTCGTCGGTCTCCGGCAGCCGGCCCGTCGCGCCGAGCTTGCCCTGCGCGTCCAGCGCGAGCGTGCCGAGCACGTCGCCCGGACCGGGCGGGACGACCTCGATGTCGGCGCCGCCGGAGAGGATCGTCCAGTCGACCGGGGTCGCCGTGTGCAGCAGGGCGGGGACCAGCATCGCGGCCGTCGCGGTCGCGGCGAGGCCCCACTGCCGCGGCGTCATCGTGCCCGGCTGGGCCTTGCCCCTCTTCCGCGCCCGACGCTTCGACTTCGGCACAGCCCCGAACTCCCCATCGACTCGTCACCCGGCCTGTGAACCAGCCTGCCTGATCCGAACAGCGGTGTCACGGGCGCGCTCCGGCTTTGTGCCCGAAGTTCTGCCCTGACGGTCAGTTTTTCACCGTTGACGCGCAGTCGCCGCTCGGCCACCACTCGGCGAGCAGGTCGAGTACCTCGTCGCCGAACGGGTTGACCCCGCGGCCCACGGCCAGCGCGTGCGCCACGTGCACGTGCAGGCACTTGACCCGTCCCGGCATGCCCCCCGCGGTGACGGTGGTGCCGAGCGGTTCGATCGCGTCCCGCTCGGCCAGGTACAGCTCGTGTGCCCGGCGGTAGCGCGCGGCCAGCTCCTCGTCCACCGCCAACCGCTCCGTCATCTCCTTCATCAGCCCGGCCCCCTCCAGCCTGCTGACGTAGGAGTTCAACCGGGAGCAGGTCAGGTAGTACAGGGTCGGGAAGGGGGTGCCGTCCTCCAGCCGGGGGCTGGTCTGCACGACCGCCGGGTGCCCGCTGGGGCACCGCGCGGCCACCGCCCGCATGCCCCGCGGCTCGCGCCCCAACTGCGCCGCGACCGCCGCCCGGTCCTCGTCGCTCACCGTCATCGCGCCGCCGCCGAATCCCACAACTGCTCGTACCACGCCTTGTCCTCGGCCGGCTTGGTCGCCGGTCGCTGTTCGTCCAGTTCGCGCTCCGCGTCGCCGGGGAGCTGCACGACGTAGGGCGTCTCGCCGGGCCGCACGTAGTGCAGCCGACGCCGCGCCTCGGCCTCCACGTGCGCGGGGTCCGCCAGTTCCCGCTTGCGCCGCTCCAGCTGCTCCACCTCGGCGCGCAGGGTCTCCTGCGAGGCGGTCACGCCCCGCAGCTCCTCGCGTTGCGCGAGGTACGTGCGCAGCGGCACGGCGATGCTCAACGCCAGCGCGCACACCACCATCGCCAGCAGCGCGGCGCGCCGCGTGCCGGTCATGCCGAACGCGCCGCCGGTGCCCGCGCCCGCCCTCGTCCGGGCCCGCGACTGCGGCTTGCGGGCCGCGGGCCGGGCG
>NZ_JBHYXZ010000313.1:0-2620 GCF_042752395.1 Actinosynnema sp. NPDC059335
CCCCGGCGCCGCGCCCCCGGCCCCGGCGGGGGGCGGGGGCGCGGCCCGGGCCGGGATTCCTCCGCCCCGCGGTGTGCGGCCTGATCCGGGTGGTCGTGCGGCGGGCCTCTCCCGGCGTGGTCGGGAGAGGCCCACTCGTGCCACCGGCGCAACGGGTCAGCAGGGCAGCGGGCGGGTGTTCCGCAAAGCCCAGCGCGCCACGGACTGGCCTTCGATGGTCTGGTCGACCAGGTACTCGCGGGCGCCCGGCGCGGAGACGCCGAACCGCCACGCGCCGTTCCAGTAGAACCAGGCGTCGACGCAGTAGCCCGGTCCGACGTAGAACGACATGGCCCGGCTCCAGTTGAGCGGCGCGTCGTCGGTGCGGCGGTGGCCCGCCAGGATCGCCTGGTAGTTGCCGGCCACGTCGTCCCTCGACACGCCGATCCCGTTCGCGGTCTCGTTGCTGATGTAGCTCGTCAGCGCGAGCGGCGCGACGGCCGGCCCCGCGTCCGCGATCGAGGCCGTGCCGTCCGCCGCCACCGCGAGCCATCGCGCGGGAGCGCCCGGCTCGGCGTTCGCCGGGACGGCGAGCGAGGTCGCGGCGACCACGGGCAGGAACAGCAGCACCAGTCGTCGGGCCAGGACGTTGATCTTCCTCATCGTGCCCCTCTTCTCCTCGTCCTGCGGCCGCTCGCGGTCCGGGCGGCCACGACGTCATCGTGTGGGCCCGGTCGGGTGAATCGCCCCGGAAATCCCCCAATGCCTGGTCAACGGCAGTGCGCACGCGGTGTCACCGCGTGGGGGCGCGGCCTGGCCGGGGCCGGGACGCCGGGCGCGGAAAGCGCGTTCCGCGCCGGCCCGCAAGGTCTTGACAGTGGCGTGCCCCGGCCAACAAACTGGTCCGGCCAGGGGATGTTAACGCAAACATTTCGTCTCGCGGGTGCCACTCCGCAGCGGGCGCACCGCCGATCGTCGGGTGCGGGCGGGGTTCCCGCGGTCGTCGCGCCGTCGGCCCGCCACGCCGGCGCGTCGGCCACTGGTCCCGACGCGCCAGCGCACGGGTCGGCCCACGCCGGTCGCTGGCCGCTTCGACCCTGCGGTGGGCCGGACAAAGGAGTCCAGATGTCCCGCTCGTCCCCGAAGCGGTGGCGCGCCGCGCTGGCCGGCGTCGTCGTCGGCCTGGCCGCGGTGGTGCTGCCCGCCGGCCCGGCGCACGCCGCGCCCGTCACCGTCGACGTGGGTGTGCAGTTCACCGACACCGGCGGCAACCTCGTCCAGGCGCACGGCGGTGGCGTGATCAAGGTCGGCGCCTACTACTACTGGTTCGGCGAGAACCGGCACCCGGACAACCTGTTCCGGGCCGTCTCGGTCTACCGGTCGACCGACCTGAAGACCTGGGAGTTCCGCAACAACGTGCTGACCCAGAACAGCCACGCCGAGCTGCGCACCTCCTGGGTGGAACGGCCCAAGGTGATCTACAACGCGGCCACCGGGCAGTACGTCATGTGGATGCACTGGGAGAACGGCCAGGACTACGGCGAGGCCCGCGCGGCGGTGGCGTACTCGTCCACAGTGGACGGGAACTACACCTACCAGGGCAGCTTCCGGCCGCTCAACCACATGTCGCGCGACATCACGCTGTTCAAGGACGACGACGGCACGGCGTACATGGTCTCGGCCGCGCGGGAGAACTACGACCTGCACATCTACCGCCTCAACGCCGACTACCGCGGCGTGGCGGCGCTGGTGGGCAACCCGTGGCCCGGCGGGCACCGGGAAGCCCCGGCGGTGTTCAAGCGCAACGGCGTGTACTTCATGCTCACCTCCGGCGCGACCGGGTGGTCGCCGAACCAGGCCAAGTACGCCACGGCCACCGGCATGTCCGGGCCGTGGAGCGCGATGCAGAACGTCGGCGACTCCACCACGTACCGCTCGCAACCGGCGTACGTGCTGCCGATCCAGGGCAGCCAGGGTACCTCGTACCTCTACCTGGGCGACCGCTGGGCCGGCGCGTGGGGCGGGCCGGTGGTGGACTCCGCCTACGTCTGGCTGCCGATCACGTTCCCGAGCAACACGACGATGAACCTGACCAACGCGGGCCAGATCGTCATCGACACCGCGGCCGGGACGATCGGCGCCGTGGCGCTGACCTACAACCGGATCTCCGTGCGGCACTCCGGCAAGTGCCTCGACGTGGCCAACGCGAGCGGGGCAGACGGGGCGGCGTTGATGCAGTACCCGTGCAACGGCGGGCAGAACCAGCAGTTCCGGTTGCAGGCCACCGGCGGCTACTACCAGATCGTCGCCCGGCACTCCAACAAGTGCCTGGACGTGAGCGACGCGAGCACGGCCGACGGCGCGGCGGTGGTGCAGTGGAGCTGCGGCTCCGGGCAGAACCAGCAGTGGTCGGTGGTGGACGTCGGGTCGGGCTACTCGCGGCTGGTCGCGCGGCACTCGGGCAAGTGCCTGGACCTGCCGTCCGGCTCGCAGGACAACCTGCAGTTCAAGCAGTACCCGTGCAACGGCGGGCAGAACCAGCAGTTCCAGATCACCCGCGTCTGAGCGCGGTGCGGTGGGGGGGGGGCGCCGGGGGGGGGGGGGCCCCCCCCCCCGGGGGGGGCGGCGGGCGGCCCCAAGC
>NZ_JBHYXZ010000314.1:0-2561 GCF_042752395.1 Actinosynnema sp. NPDC059335
CAGCAGCCAGGATCCGGCGGCCAGGCGAGCCCGGCGGCCATCGGGCGGCCTGCGGCTTCCGGCGGCTGCCGGCAGCCCACAACCCGGAACCTCCGACACCCCACACCCCAGTACCTCGGCCCCGGCGCGCCGCGGGCGAGTGATCCACACCGCTGACAAGGAGAACCCAGTGCATCGACAACGTCCACAGTGGTCGGGGCGGCGCAGAGCCGTCGTCCTCGCCGCCGTCGGCGCCCTGCTGACCGGAGGGCTCGTGGTCGCCCCCGCGGCGTCGGCCGCCGGTCCGAACCTCATCGCCAACCCCGGCTTCGAGGACGGCCTGTCCGGCTGGACCGTGAACAACGGCAACCCCACGGACGGCGCGACCCTGTCCCCGACCACCGACGCCTACGCGGGCTCGGGCGCGGTCCTGGTGACGAACCGCAAGACCACCGGGTCCGGCCCGGCGCAGGACCTGGCCGGCAAGGTGCAGGCCGGGAAGACGTACACGGTCACCGCGCGGGTGAAGTACGAGAACCCCGCGAGCCCCGCCACCAAGCAGTTCTTCGTGACCATGCACTACGGCGGCTCGACCTACACCAACCTCGGCACCGGCACGGTGCCGCGCGGCCAGTGGGGCCTGCTCCAGGGCACGTTCACCATCCCGGCCGGGCAGGGCGTCGCCACGCCGCGCATCTTCGTGGAGACGCCGTGGACGGCGGACCCGGCGGCCGCGCCGGCGACCCACCTGATGGACTTCAAGGTGGACGACGTCGTGCTGCGCGAGTTCACGCCGTCGACCACGATCGAGGTCCTCGGCAAGAACCCCGGTGAGGGCAACCCGCTGATCTCCCACAAGTTCGGCGCGGACGGCAACGCCTTCGTGCACGACGGCCGGGTCTACCTCTACATGACCAACGACACCCAGGTCTACAACCCGGGTCCCGACGGCACGTCGCCCACCAACACCTATGGCGGGATCAACACCATCACGGTGATCTCGTCCGACGACCTGGTGAACTGGACCGACCACGGCGAGATCCCGGTGGCCGGCCCGAACGGCCTCGCCAAGTACGCGTCGCAGTCGTGGGCCCCGGCCGTGGAGAGCCGCGTCGTCAACGGCAAGGAGCAGTTCTTCCTCTACTTCGCCAACAACGGCGCGGCGACGGGCGTGCTGGTCGGCGACTCGCCGCTGGGCCCGTGGCGCGACGAGCGCGGCAGCCTGCTCATCACGAGCCAGACCCCCGGCGCCTCGGACGGCCGCAACTGGCTGTTCGACCCGGGCGTGTTCATCGACGACGACGGCCAGGGCTACCTCTACTTCGGCGGCGGCGGCAACGACGGCTCCAACTCCTACGAGAACACCAACCACCCGAAGTCGACGCGGGTGATCAAGCTCGGCGACGACATGATCAGCACCGAGGGCGCGGCCGAGACCATCGACGCGCCGCTGATGTTCGAGGCGGGCCACGTCTTCAAGCGCGAGGGCAAGTACTACTACTCCTACTCGTCCAACTTCGGCTTCGGCGGGCCGATCGACCCGAACGGGCCGCCGACCGGGGCCATCGCCTACCTGGTGGCGGACAACCCGATGGGCCCGTGGACGCCGGACAAGTACGCGGGCGTCATCTTCAAGAACCCCGGCGTCTACTTCGGCGCGGGCGGCAACAACCACCAGTCCGTGTTCGAGCTGAACGGGGAGTACTACTTCACCTACCACGCCCAGACGCTGAACCGCCGCATCACCGGCGGCGCGACGCAGGGCTTCCGCAGCCCGCACATCGCGAAGCTGGAGTTCAACGCCGACGGCACCATCAAGGAGGTGCTCGGCACGTTCGACGGGGTGGAGCAGATCCGCCGGCTCGACCCGTACCGGGTGATCGAGGCGGAGACGATCGCCTGGCAGCAGGGTCTGGCCACCAAGCGGCTCAACGCGCCGAACGACGTGCCGGCGCTCGCCCTGCACGACGTCGACAACGGCGACTGGACGTCGCTGTCGGCGGCCGACTTCGGCTCCGGCGCCACCGGCGTGTCGGCGCGGGTCAAGCCGCTGGTCGCGGGCGGCAGCATCCAGCTCCGGCTGGACGACCGCACCGGGCCGGTCGTGGCCACCATCCCGGTGGACGGGCCGGTCGGCGAGTGGACCGAGGTCGGCGTCGCGCTCGACGGCGTCTCCGGGGTGCACGACGTGTACTTCACGTTCGTCGGGCCGGACGGCCAGGACCTGGTCGAGGTCGACAGCTGGCGGTTCACCAAGCCGTCGCTGAAGGTCGCGGCGGCGGCGGACACCCGGTGCGCGGGCCCGAACGTCAAGCTGACCGTGGAGGTGACCAACAACGAGTCCCGGCCGGTGGACGTGGAGGTCGAGACGCCGTACGGCTCGAAGTCGTTCCACAACGTCCAGCCGGGCAAGACCCGTTCGCACCCGTTCACGACCCACGAGCGGAGCGTGGCCGCCGGTTCGGCGACGGTCACCGCGACGGCGACGGTCGACGGGAGCGAGGTGTCGGTCCGGGTTCCGGCCCGGTACGACGCGCGCACCTGTCGTTGACCACCACGAGGCGGCCCGGAGCGTGCTCCGG
>NZ_JBHYXZ010000315.1:0-2499 GCF_042752395.1 Actinosynnema sp. NPDC059335
GGGTTCGGGCTCGGTGGGACGCCCGCGCGTCACGCGGGCGGACCGCCTCAGGCGGGCGGGGTGCCGCCGTACGCGTCGTCCACGGCGTACAGCCAGCTGCCGTCCGGGCCCTTGCGGACGACGTCGACGCCGACGCCCTCCAGGTGCTCGGGCTCGCCGTCGACGCCGGTCATGTCGATGGTCCAGTCGACGATGAACAGGATGGTGTCACCGGTGACGTACCGCTCCCGCTCCACCGCCACCATCGTGGGGTTGCGGGACAGGAACTCGCGGGCGGCCTCGCGGCGCGCCTCGCCGGACAGCGGCTTGCCGGGCTCCCACACCGCGACGGCGTCCTCGGTGTAGAACCGCTCGAGCACGTCGGGGTCGTTGGAGTTGAACGCCTGGACGTAGTGCTCCAGGTGCTTGTCCAGGTCTGTGGTCGGTTTGATCGTGCTGGTGGCGGTCATGACGGCTGGCTCCTTCACGCGTGGCGGTCGCCGGGTCCGGCGAGTGGTCAGAGGAAGAACGTGTTCGGGTCGAGGCCGAGCACCACCCGGCCGTGGACTTCGAGGTTCGTGACCGGCGTCATCAGGCCGTGCAGGGCCAGGCCGACGGTGTCGCGGTAGACGCGCTGCAGCGCCACCGACTTCTGGATCACCGACGCGCCGGAGAGCGTGTAGAGGATCTCCACGGCTTCCTTGGCGAGCTGGATGCCGTAGCCGACGTGGCCGCGGATGGCGGCCTTCTCCGCGGTGGTGACCTCGACCGCGCGGTCGGCGCGGTCCTGCATCAGCGTCGTGATGCGGTCCAGCAGGCCCTCGGCCGCGGCGATCTTGTTGGTCGCCGCGCCCACCTGGATCTGCACGTGCGGGTGCTCGGCCTGCTCGGTCCAGGCGGTGTAGGCGATGCCGCGCCCGGGGGCGCGCTCCGCGAACAGCTCCAACGCCTGCTGGGCCAGGCCGATGTACACCGCCAGCGAGGGCGCCATGACGTACGGGATCAGGCCGTAGTCGCGGCCGTGCAGGCCGGCGTTCCAGCGGTCGCCGGTGGTGCCCTCCAGGATGGCCACGCCGTCCACCACCCGGTGGGACGGCACGAACAGGTCCTTCGCGGTGGACGTGGAGCTACCGGTGCCGGCGGCGGACGAGGTGTGCCAGTCGTCGGCGACGCTGAAGTCCGACGCGGGGGCCACGGCGTAGAACTCCTCGGGCTGGTCGTGGCCCGGCAACTCGACCATGGCCGCGGCGATGTTCCAGTCCGCGCCGCGGATGCCGGTGTTGAACCGCCAGCTGCCGTTGAGCAGGTACCCGCCCTCGACCGCGGTCAGCGTGCCGGTCGGGGTGAACCCGCCCGAGACGCGCGCCCAGCCGCCCTCGTACACCTCTTCCTGCGCCCGGTCCGGGAAGGCCGAGATGAGACCCGTGCTGGACATCCACGCGTTCACGGTCCAGCCGGTCGAGCCGCAGCCGCGGGCGACCTGCGACACGATCGCCACCTGGTCGGCCACGCCGAGGTCCAGCCCGCCGAACTTGCGCGGCACCGGCGCGCGGAAGACGCCCGCCTCCTCCAGCAGCTTGATGTTCTCGTCCGGCAGCCACCGCCGGTCCTCCGCCTCCTGACCGTTCGCCCGCAACCGCGGCACGAGGTCGCGGACGGCCTCGATCACCGCGCGACCGTCCTTCTCGGTCTCCTGCATCAGCGCTGAACCTCTCGTCTGGTCCGCTGTGGACTGTTCGATGTCGGACCGGACGCCTGTCGCCAACCGCCCCAGGCACCCGTTCCGAACTGTAGGGGCGGGTGGAAAACGGACTCCCATCGAGCAGTAACGACGGGTGCACGACCGGTGATTACCGGCTCGTTGACCGACCGTGAAAGCCGGCGCTTACGTTCGCCGGGTAGGGCCCGTGATGCTCGCGAGCAGGGTCCGCGGACCCGGTCCACCGACAGGAAGCAGGACGGAAAGATGTCCACCGCACTTCGGATCGACCCCGACTTCCCCGACCTCACCGACGACATCGACACCCAGAACGACATCTTCATCGACGTGTTCAACTCGGGTGACGGCGCGCTGTTCGACCGGTTGTACCGGCCGGACGCCATCTCCAACTTCTCCGGCGGCCAGCTCACCGGCGCGGCGCGCAAGGCGTGGTTCGAGAAGTTCCTCGAGCCGCGGCCGCACCTCGAAGCGACGCTCACGCACGCGTACGTGGCGGGCGACGTGTCGCTCATCGGCGTGAGGTTCCAGATCGACACGACCGACGAGGAGGGCCGGAAGGTCCGGATCAACGGCACGTGCACGGACGTGCTGCGGCGCGGCGAGGACGGCCGGTGGCTGATGGCCGTCGACCGCCCGGTGATGCAGCCCCCGCAGTACCTCGACTGACGGCCGGCGCGAACCGCCGTGCCGACAGGACGTGGCGGGGGCCCCCCCCCGGCCGGGGTGGGGGGTGGTGGTGCGGGGTGGGGTGGGGGGGGGGGGGGGCGCCGGCGGCCCCCCGTGGGGTGGTAGTTGGGGGC
>NZ_JBHYXZ010000316.1:0-2491 GCF_042752395.1 Actinosynnema sp. NPDC059335
GGGACCCCCACCGGTTCTCCCAATACCGGGGCGGCCCGCGCCGGGCCCGCGGCCGCCCCCGGCGGCGGCCGCCGCACCGCTCGCGGGAAGGACGTGTGCGATGGAACTGGCACCCGAGCTGACCGGGGTGTCCCCGACCGAGATGCGCTCCACCCTCGCCCGCTTCGCCACCGGCGTGGTCGTGCTGACCGTCGGCGGCGAGCACATGCACGGGATGACCGCGAACGCCTTCAGCTCCGTGTCGCTGGACCCGCCGCTGGTGCTGTGCTGCGTGGCCCGCACGGCGACCCTGCACGACGGGATCGCCGCGGCCGGGCACTTCGCGACCTCCGTGCTGAGCGGTGACCAGGAGGCCAGCGCCCGCTGGTTCGCCGACCGCGACCGGCCCGCCGGGCGGGCCCAGTTCGACCGGGTCGACTGGACGCCGGGACCGGCCACCGGCGCGCCGGTGCTGACCGACGCGCTGGCGTGGCTGGAGTGCGAGCTGGTCGACGTGCACGAGGCGGGCGACCACTCGCTGTTCATCGGCCGGGTGCTCGGCACGGGCCGCGGCGACGGCCGGGCCGGGCTGCTGTTCTTCGACGGCGGGTACTGGCAGGTCGACACGAGCGAAAGGCGACGATGAGCATCTCCGAGATCGACATCCGGCCCGCCGTGCGGCCGGCGGCGGCCCCCGCGCCCGCGCCGCGGACCATGCGGGCATTGCGGGAGCGGCGCGACGAGCTGGCCGACCGCATCGCGCTGGGCGATCGGGTCGCGGTGGAGCGGCAGCACCGGCTGGGCAAGCGGACCGCCCGGGAGCGGCTGGAGCTGCTGCTGGACCCCGGCTCGTTCGTCGAGGTCGACATGTACCGGCGCGGCACGACCGGCGCGCACACCGACGGCGTGGTGGCCGGCTCGGGCACGGTGGACGGGCGGCGGGTGTTCGTCTACGCGCAGGACTTCACCATCTCCGGCGGCTCGCTGGGCGCGGGCCACGCCGCGAAGATCCACAAGGTGCTCGACCTGGCCCTGGCCACCGGCGCGCCGGTCGTCGCGCTCAACGACAGCGGCGGCGCGCGCATCCAGGAAGGCGTGATGGCGCTGGACGGCTACGGCGGCATCTTCCGCCGCCAGGTCGAGGCGTCGGGCGTCATCCCGCAGATCAGCGTGGTGCTGGGGCCGTGCGCGGGCGGCGCGGCCTACTCGCCCGCCCTGGCCGACTTCACGTTCATGGTCCGCGACACCGCGCAGATGTACCTGACCGGCCCGGACGTGGTGAAGGCGGTGAGCGGCGAGCGGGTGACGCACGACCAGCTCGGCGGCGCCGACGTGCACGGGTCGATGTCGGGTGTGGCGTCGTTCGTGCACGACGACGAGGAGAGCTGCCTGGCCGACGTGCGGTACCTGCTGTCCTTGCTGCCGTCGAACAACCTGGAGCCGCCGCCGTCGTGCGAGCCGCCCGAGGACGACGACCTGCGGCCCGACCTGGCGTCGCTGGTGCCGGTGGAGCCGAACCAGCCCTACGACATCCGGGCGGTGATCGCCGAGGTCGTGGACGACGGCGAGTTCCTGGAGGTGCACGAGCGGTGGGCGGGCAACGTGGTGTGCGCGCTCGCCCGGGTGGCCGGCGAGGTGGTCGGCGTGGTCGGCAACCAGCCGCTGGTGCTGGCCGGCGTGCTGGACACCGCCGCGTCCCAGAAGGCGGCCCGGTTCGTGCGGTTCTGCGACGCGTTCAACATCCCGCTGGTGACGCTGGTGGACGTGCCGGGGTTCCTGCCGGGCACCGACCAGGAGTACGGCGGCGCGATCCGGCACGGCGCGAAGCTGCTGTACGCCTACTGCGAGGCGTCCGTGCCGCGGGTGCAGGTGATCCTGCGCAAGGCGTACGGCGGCGCGTACATCGTGATGGACTCCCGGTCCATCGGCTGCGACCTGTCCCTGGCGTGGCCGACGAACGAGATCGCGGTGATGGGCGCGGAGGCCGCGGTGAACGTCATCCACCGCAAGGAGCTGGCCGCCGCGGCCGATCCCGAGGAGCTGCGGTCGGTGCTCGTGGCCCGGTACAGCGACGAGCTGGTGCACCCCTACTACGCCGCCGAACGGGGGCTGGTGGACGACGTGATCGACCCGGCGCAGACCCGGGCGGCGGTGGTGCGGGGCCTGGCGATGCTGCGCGACAAGCGCCGCCGCGCCCCGGCCCGCAAGCACGGCAACGTGCCGTTGTGACGGTTCGGCGGCCGATCCCGGACCAACGGGGCGGCCGCGGACCGGCCCCCCCCCCCGCTTCCGCGTGCCCGGGACCGGCCGGCGGTGCGGGTTGGGCTGGGGTCCCCCTCGACGACGACGGCAGGCCGCTGTTCGACCCCACCGCGCGGTCGCCGGTGCCGCGCGACCGCTTGGACCCGCCGAGGTAGCACGAGGAACCGCCCCCCCGCCCGGGGGGTGCGGGGGGTGGGGGCTGGGGGGGTCGCGCACACCCGCGCGCGGGGGGTCGGGGGCGCGCGCCCGC
>NZ_JBHYXZ010000317.1:0-2287 GCF_042752395.1 Actinosynnema sp. NPDC059335
GTCCCACCGGGCCGCGCTTCCTCCCGGCCCCGGAGCACCGACCCGGGCACACCGAACCACCAGGGAAGGCACCACCATGATCGTCCAACCGCCCGTCGACTACCCCAAGATCGGCCTGTTCTCGCTCAACGAGGGCGCGTCGGTCCCGCCCGGCGCGCTCGCGGAGGTCGCCACGCTGGCCGAGGAGCTGGGTTACGAGTCGCTGTGGATGGGCGAGCACCCGTTCCTGCCGAACGTGCCCGACCCGCACAGCCCGTGGAGCGCCCAGCTCGAACTGGTCGACCCCGTGGTGGCGTTGAGCTTCCTGGCGGGCATCACCAGCCGCATCCGCCTGGCCACCGGCATCCTGATCCTGCCGCTGCGCAACCCGATCGTGCTCGCCAAGGCCCTGTCGTCGCTGGACCACCTCTCCGGCGGCCGGCTCACCCTCGGCGTCGGCATGGGCTACATCGAGCACCAGGCCCGCATGTTCGGCATCGACTTCGCCACCCGGGCCGCCCGCGGCCGCGAGCACCTGGCCGCCATGCGCACGCTCTGGGAGGACGAGAAGCCCGAGTTCCACGGCCAGTACGTCGACTTCCAGGACGTCGACGCCCACCCCCGGCCCGTGCAGCGGCCCATCCCCGTCGTGGCGGGCGGCCACACGCCGGCCGCCCTGCGGTTCGCCGCGACCCGGTGCCAGGGCTGGTACGGGTTCGGGCCCAGCCCGCAGGCCGCCGCCGAGCTGGTGCGGCAGATCGAGGAGCAGGCCGCCCGCCACGGGCGGCCCGAGCACCTCGGCCCGCTGGAGATCACCGTCACGCCGCCGCGCGGTCCCGTCAGCGAGGACGCGCTGCGCGCCTACGCCGCCGCCGGCGTCCACCGGGTCGTCACGTTCCCGCAGGTCGGTGTGGACCTCGCCGGCCTGCTCGCCTATGTCCGCTCGCATGCGCCCACGCGCATCCCGGCTCACTGATCGCGAGGCGGTTGGTGTGTTTTCCGCACTGTGGTGTTCCCGCTCGACGTGGCCCCCGTGGCCCGCACTCGAATCGGAGGAATTTTCGCGATGTCACTCACCGCGACACCGGCTGAGAAATCTCAGCCGATATCGAACGCGTTGTCCAGATTGCCCTCCCTGACCGGTTTGCGCTTCGTCGCGGCCGGCATGGTGTTCTTCTTCCACGCCGCCTACGAGAACCTCTTCGCCGATCCGACGGCGCAGGGCGTCTTCATGGGCATCTTCAGCCAGGGCGGCTGGACCGGTGTCGGTTTCTTCTTCATCCTGAGCGGTTTCGTGCTCACCTGGTCGTCGAGGCCGACCGACACCACCACCCGGTTCTGGCGCCGCCGCTTCTTCAAGGTCTACCCCAACCACCTGGTGACCTACGTCATCGCACTGGTGCTGCTGCTGGCCACCGGGGTGGCGGTGGACGCGGGCGACGCGATCCTCAACCTGTTCCTGCTGCAGTCCTGGTCGCCGTCACTGGCGACGGAGGTCAGCATCAACCCGGTCGCGTGGTCGCTGTCGGTCGAGGCGTTGTTCTACCTGTCGTTCCCGTTCTGGATCAAGCTCGTGCGCAGGATCCCGGCGGGCCGGCTGTGGGCGTGGGCCATCGGCATCATGGCGGTGGTCTGGCTCGTCCCGTTCGCGGCGCACCTGCTGCCGAGCGAGCCGAAGCCGTTCTTCGCGCCCATCTCGGAGTGGCAGTTCTGGTTCGTCTACGTGCTGCCGCCCATGCGCGTCCTGGACTTCGTCCTGGGCATGCTGCTCGCCCAGATCGTGCTGAAGAAGAAGTGGATCAACCTGGGCATCCTGCCCGCGATGGGCCTGGTGGTCGTCGGCTACCTGCTCCCGCACGTGCTGCCGTGGGAGTTCCGCCTCGTGGCGACCACGGTCGTGCCGCTGGCGCTGCTCATCGCGGCCGTGGCCTCGGCCGACGTCGAGGGGAAGTGGTCGCCGTTCCGCAGCCGGACCATGGTCTGGCTGGGCGACATCTCCTTCGCGCTGTATCTGTGGCACCGGCTCACGCTCTACTACGGCAACCAGTTGCTCGGTGGCGGCAGCTGGAGCACGCCGGCCGCCCTCGGCGTGCTGGCGCTGCTGTTCGGCGCCACGATCCTGTTGTCCTGGGTGCTGTTCAAGTTCGTCGAACAGCCGATCATGAAGAACTGGGCCTCGCCGCGGCGCAAGCCGCTCGAGCCCTCGGCGCAGGTGAACCCCACGGGCGCCGCCGTGTGACCCCGAGCGGTGGGGGGGGGGGGGGGGGCGCGGCGCGCCGCACCCCCCCCCCCCCCCCCCCGCCCGCGA
>NZ_JBHYXZ010000318.1:0-2277 GCF_042752395.1 Actinosynnema sp. NPDC059335
GGGCGGCGCCCGCGGCCCGGGGCGGGGCGGGCGCGCGCCGCCCCCGCCGCCCCCCCCCCGCCCCGGCCGCCCCGGGGGGGGGCGCGGCCACCCCCGGGGGGGCGCCGCACCGCCCCGACCGGGAACGGTTGGAGCCGAGCGAGGGCGGCTCAGCCCGAGGTGCGGGCGGGCACGTGCGCGCGGTCGCCGCAGTTCGGCCACCCCGCGCCCTTGGTGATCAGGTCGCGCAGGCTCGTGTTGCGGTAGGCGAACTCGGCCCCGAGCCGGTCCGCCCCGCCCTCGATCTCCTCCGACCACCAGCCGCGCACGTCGAGGACGGCGGCGTAGACCTCCGCGGGCGTTTGGTCGACGGTCAGGGTGGTGAGGTAGCTGTCGTCGGTCATGGCGTCCTCCGGTTCGGTTCGGCGGGCGCGCCGCCGTCGAGGTGGTCCTTCAGCGCGGTGAGCGGGCCGTCCCGGTCACGGGCCAGGGCGGCCAGGAACTGCTGCGCCACCCGCATGGGGCCGACCGCAGCCGGTACCGGGATCCGGCCGGACGAGCCCACCCCGTGTCGCGGCCGTCGTGGTGCGCGGAAGGCGCGTCAGGGGATCGCGCGGACCAGGGCGAGGGCGTCGGCGCGGTCGAGGGCGACGCCCGAGGCGTAGGCGAGGTCGAAGGTGGCGTCGCCCACGTCGGCGCGCAGCCGGGCGGTCAGCCGCGCCACCTCCGGGTCACGGGCTTCCGGCGCGCCGCGCAGCTGCTCGCCGGCCCCGAGCGCCTTCACGCCGCGGGCCGGGTCGCCGCGGTGGGCGTGCCAGGCCGCCTCGGCCACCGCGATCCGGGCGAGCACCGGCATGTCCTTGGCCGTCAGCGCGAGGTCCACAGCTTCGCGGAGGGCATCGGCCGCCGCCTCCGGCTCACCCCGTTCCACCGCGAGGTGCGCGCGGGACGCCAGGACCCGCGCCCGGAACCGCGGGGCCGACACCGGGTCGTCCACGACGGACTCGACCGCCGCCTCGTACTGCCGTTCGGCGTCCACCAGGTCGCCGTCGTACCGGGCGAGGTCGCCCAGCACGAGCCGGGCGAACGCGACGCCGCGGGCCGACCACGGGTGCGGCGACGACCGGGTCAGCGCCAGGCACCCCGCCCGCGCCCGGTCGAAGTCGCCCAACTGCATGCGCGCGAGGGCCATCAGGATGCGCTCGTGCGCGGTGTCGTCGTCGGGGTCCAGTCGGCCGATCAGCCGGACCGACTCCTCCAACGCCGCGAGCGCCTGTTCCGGCTCGCCGAACGCGAGGTGCGCGTCCGCCACCCCGGTCAACGCCTGCGCCAGCGCGAACCGGTCGCCCACCTCGCGCAGCCCGGCGATCGCGGTCGTCATGTCGTCCCGCGCGCCGAGCAGGTCGCCCTGGTTCTCGCGCACCGCGCCGCGCACCATCCACAGCACGGCCCGCGTCCACGGGTCCGGCGCGTCCAGCCGCCGGTCCACCGCCGCCAACGCCCGCTCGGCGTCGTCCAGGAAGAGGCCCAGCATCGGTTCCAGCAGCACCAGCACCGGGTGTTCGCCGGTGGACTCGGCGGCCAGCGCGGCGAGCCGGGCGATGTGCTCGTCGAGGCTCTCGGAGCCGCCCGTGACCGCGTTGTTCACCAGCAGGAACGCGGACACGACCTGGCGGGCGGTGGCGGGCGCGTCGCCCGGCACGGCCAGCGCGAGGCGCAGCCAGGGCACGGACTCGGCGCGGTTGCCGCGCATGGTCCAGAACATGCTCATCGCGGCGGCCAGCCGCACGGCGGTGTCCGCGTCGCCGCGGTCGGCGGCGAAGTGCAGGGCGGCGACCAGGTTGTCCCGCTCGGCCTCCAGCCGGGCGATCCAGGTCAGCTGGTCCTTGCCGCGCAGGTGCGGTTCGGCGGTCTCGGCCAGGTGGAGGAAGTGCGCGGCGTGCTCGGCCCTGGCCGCGGCGACCCGGCCGCCCTCGGCGAGCCGTTCCAGGCAGAACTCGCGGATCGTCTCCAGCATCCGGTAGCGCCCGCCGTCCACGACCTGCGCCAGCGACTTGTCGACGAGCGCGGCGAGCAGGTCGAACGCGTCGTCGCCGGCGAGCCGTTCGGCGGCCTCCAGGTCGAACCCGCCGGGGAACACGGCGAGCCGCTCGGCGAAGTCGCGTTCCGGCTCCGACAGCAGGTCCCAGCTCCACGCCACCACCGCGCGCAACGTCTGGTGCCGCGGCATCGCGGTGCGGCTGCCGCCGGTGAGCAGCCGGAACCGGTCGTCGAGCCGGGCCGCGAGCTGCGCCACGG
>NZ_JBHYXZ010000319.1:0-2148 GCF_042752395.1 Actinosynnema sp. NPDC059335
CTCCCCGGCAGTCCCCCGCCCGGGGGCCCCCCCCCCCGGGTTCTCCGCCCCCCCCCATTTTCGCACGTGGTCAGCCCGCGACCTCCGCGCGTTCGCGCGACCGGCGGGTGAAGTACGAGATCGGGATCACCGCCAGGGTCACGCCCAACCCGACGACGATGACCTCGACGCCCCACTGGAGACCGCCGAACACCAGCAGGACCACGTTGAACAGGAACAGGCCCACGGCCACGCCGACGAACGGCCTGCCCAGCCGGAAGCCGCCGTCGTCGTCACGCCGGTAGCGCCGCAGCGTCAGGTAGGCGAGCGGCAGCAGGACGAACACCATCAGGTAGCCGAAGGTGGCCGCGGCCACGACGCTCACCACCTGGGTGCCGAACACCACCAGCATGATGATGATCACCACCGCGTCGAACATGATCGAGCCGACCGGCGCGCCGCGCTTGTTCATCCTGCCGAAGATCTTGGGCAGGTGCCCGTCCTGCGCCATCTGGTGGATGGTGCGGGAGGAGCCGATGATGAAGATCTCGGCGCCCAGGACGAGGACGGCGGCGAGGCCGAGCCCGACGACGTGCCGGCCGGCGGGGCCGAGCGTGATGCCGCCGATCTCGGCGAAGACGGTGAAGGGGTCGCGCTGGAGCCCTTCGACGCCGACGACGCCGAACATGCTGACGGGGACGAGGGTGAAGGCGGCGATGGCGATGACGGCGGAGATCGACATGACGCGCTTCATGTGGCGTTCGGGTTGTTTGATCTCCGCGCAGACGGTGGAGGCCATCTCGGCGGCGTAGGCGGCCCAGGTGGCGATGAAGGCCCACTTGAGGACGACGCCGACGACACCCCAGGCGCCGGTGGGCGCGTCCTCGGGGAGCTGGGTGGGCAGGACGCGGGCGATGTCGAACGTCTCGGGGTGGAACACCGGGGTCAGGACCACGACGGAGACGACCGCGAGGGCGACCACGGCCAGGGCGGCGTTGACCATGGTGGACAGTCGCAGGCCGAGGGCGGTGATGAAGTACAGGGCGATGCCGATGAGGACGGCGAGCAGGATGACGTTGCCCTCGGGCCAGAACAGCGACTTCAGGTAGGTGGCGGCGAGGATGAGGTTGACCGCGATGCCGGGGGTCCAGGCGAACCAGTAGGACCACGACGACAACGCCCCCAGCGTCGGCGACCCCTTCGCGGTGGCGCGGTAGGCGAACTGCGCCGTGCCGCCCGCGCGCCCGGTGAACCGCGACGCCAGCTCGGCGATCAGCAGGCACTGCAACGCGCCCACGATCGCGGTGGTGATCCAGACCCAGACGGACGCGTTGCCGATCTCCGCGGCCATCTCGGCCATCGAGACGGAGATCATCAGGGACGCGCCGACGGCGACCAGGATCGACGTCCACCAGGACGCGGTCACGGGCAGCAGGCTGCGGCCGGGGAACACCGCCTCCTCGCCGCCGCGTTGACCGCCTCGCGGTAACGCGACGGTGGTGCTGCGGGCGGGCGAACTCTCGCGTGCTTCGGACACGGGACCTCCTCGGGTGCGGGCGCGTCGAACAGGCCGTCTGACGGCCATGAGGACCCCGGATGTCCACGGTTGCGTCGTCCACCACTGCCGAACCGGACGGCATGGGCGTCCACAGTGGCCCGGAACCCGCGACTGGTCCCGGCGGAGCGGTGAACGCAGGTCGACCGCTCGTCGCAACGCCGTGGAATGGGAACCGGCGACGGCCCGCGCGCGCAACGGATCCCGGGGGAAAGCGCTCGGATCGTTACCGGCGTTGCTCCACCGGGGTGATCGCGCTCCCGCACTCGGCCGCCTGGGTGGGGCCGGCGCCGGGGGTTGACTTGAAGTCGGGTTCAACTACGAGACTACGACCGGCAATCGACCCCGGATGACCACGAGCGAATCGAACGGGGACTCCCCGCCGCGACCGGGGAACCCGGCGGACCACAGAGGACTTCTCCGTTCGCGCCACCGGACGGACGCGATCACGCGCGCACCTCACTGGGGGAGCCGCGCTTCGTTCACAGCTTGGAGGGCTGGCTGGCCATGGCAAACCTGCTGAAGAAGGCGTACGACGCCACGTGGGGGAAGTACGTCTTCGCCGGGATGTACGACAAGTTCCTGGCGAAGGTGGAGGGGTACGGGCTGTCGGA
>NZ_JBHYXZ010000320.1:0-1965 GCF_042752395.1 Actinosynnema sp. NPDC059335
CCGGGAGAGCGGGGAACCCCCGCGGCGGCGTTCCGGCCGTGGCCGGTCAGGAGACGCCGCGCCCCCGCCGGGCCGCGGCGGGCGACGGCGGAGCGTCGGCGGCGGACGCCGAGGTCGGCGCGCCGGTGATGGTGAACTGCGCGCCCGGCTCCACCACGACGTGCCCGGACGCCGAGTTGGTGATCGTCACGTTGGTCAGCGTCGCGCTCCCGCGCGCGCCGTTCATCGCCAGGATCCCCGCCCCGTTGTTCGAGCGGTCGATCCGGACGTCGCTGATCACCACCCCCGGCACGGCCCCGCCACCCGACTTGAACTGGATGCCGTCGTAGGTCGAGTCGTGGATCTCGGTGTCCCGGATCGTCACCCCCGGGATGTCGCGGCCCTGCGCGAACAGGGTGATCGCGCCGAACTCCTGCGCCTCGCCCCAGAACGCGCCACCCGTCCGGAACAGGGCGTTGTCCGCGAGCAGCGTCTGCCCGGAGAACGGCAACGGGTCGTGGTCGGTCGCCAGCATGATCCCCGGGTAGTTCATGGTGTCGTACACCAGGTTGTGCTCGGCCCGGTTGCCGTGGCCGCCGTAGATGGCGATGCCGTTGGCCCGCCACGGCAACTGGATGGTGTTGTTCAGGAACGCGTTGTCGTGCGCGACGTCGACGGCCTGGTCCTTGACGTACCGGTTCGCCCACACCGCCAGCGAGTCGTCGCCCGTGGTCCGGAACGACGAGTTGAACACCCGCGAGTTGCGCGTGCCGTTGGTGAAGTTGATCCCGTCGGCGTAGGTGTTGCGGATCCGCATGCCGCTGAACTCCACCCCGTCCGCGGGACCCCACAGCGCCGGGATGTTGTCGTAGTCGCGCCCGACCCACACGCCCACGTTCGCGTGCTCGATCCACACGTTCGTGATGCGCGTGCCCTGGCCGAACCGGCCGTTCAGGCCCACCCCGCCCTCGGCGCCGCCGGGCCCGCCGCGGATCCGGCCGGAACCGAAGATCGCCAGGTCCGAGATCTGCGTGTTCGCGTCGATGTCGAACCCGAAGTTGCCCTCGTGCGGGTGGTTGATGCCGCCCCGCGCCAGGTGCGGCTCGGTGAGCGTGACCAGCCGCGAGTGCCACATGCCCGCGCCGCGGATGGTGACGTCCCTGATCCCCACCTGGTTGTACTGGCCGCGGTCGAGCGGGTCGTCGGTGAGGATCTTCTTCTCCTGCCGCCACTGCCCGGCCGGGATCCACACGCAGCCGATGACGCCGTTCTGGTCGTCGGTCACGGCCCGCTGGATGGCGTCGGTGTCGTCGCCGTCGTCGTTCGGCACCGCGCCGTAGGCCGTGATCGACGTGCAGCCGGCGGGCTGGGACGACGGCGGCGCGACCTGCTCCAGGTCGATCAGGTCGATGATGTGGAACGCGGCCGTGTCGTCCGCGTCCCGCTGGAGCCGGAACCGGGTGCCGGCCGGGTAGGACCGCGCCAGCAGGGCGTTCGCCTCGTCGAACAGCCGGCGCGCGTCGGCCTGCGGCGTGTTCGTCAGCCCCTCCGGGTCGTCGGTGTTGCCGTACAGCCAGCTGTGCCGCGACGACAGCGTCAGCTTCTGCGTGAACACGTCGTCCACGTACAGGCTGATGGTGGCCTCGATGCCACCGCCGCCGGGGGCGTCGGGGATCGAGTTGCGCACCACGATCGAGTTCGCCGGCGCGGTGGACGTGAACTCCACGAACTGGCCCGTGCGGTCGAGCCGCACCGACTTGCGCCCCGACGACTCGGTGGCGAAGTTCGTGTGCCCGAACCGGCGCAGCGGGTCCGCCTCCAGCAGGGTGCCCTGGTAGCGGGCCGCTTCCGCCTCGTGCTCGACGTACGGGACGGCCGCGCCCCCGCCCACGACGATAGACCCCCACCCCGTGCTGGGTCTTATAAACAAAACCCAACCCACCAAACACAACCATATCTCGGTTTGCCGCGTGAGAGTGTAAAAGA
>NZ_JBHYXZ010000321.1:0-1546 GCF_042752395.1 Actinosynnema sp. NPDC059335
CCCCCCCCCGGGCGCGCGCGCGGGCGGGCGCGCGCGCGGGGGGGGGCGCCCCGGCGGCGGCTGGCGCGCCGCGGCCGCCTGTGGGGTTCGTCGGCGGGGGTCGTCGGTGGGGGTCATCGGTGGGGGGTCGTCGGCGGCCTTCGCGGAGCGTTCGTCGGAGGGGTTCGTCGGAGGGGTTCGCGTGCCGTGGCGGCCCGATCCGGCCGGCGGTCGGTCACGTCCCGCGTTTTGTTGCGTACGCAAGCAGCGCCCGTGACCAGCGTTGTTAGCGTTAACATGACTTCGGGCGATCGCCAGACGCCTGTCAGTGACGTTAAGCTCGCCGGGAGCGCTGTCCTGCGGGCTCCGGTTGTTAGCGTGAACGGCACCGCCGTCACCTGACTGCGGTCCGCGGGTCGCTCATGCCACGCCACGCGGTAAGACTGACTTATCCGTGGCGCACGAGCCACGAGTCGGTATGGTCGAACGGCGTCGAATGCCGTCGAACGGCCGGGGTGCGCCTGGCCAGTTTCGGGCTCAACCCCTTCTTTCCCTTGACTTCATGGGTTGGTGACCGCTGTCATTGGGTTCTGGGGAAGGCCGCGGGCCACGGCCGGATCCGGGGCGCGAGTCAGGCACAGTCGCCGGACGACCGCCGCGAAGAGTACGACACATCGCCGCCCCTCGGACGTCACCGGCGGGTGCCACGACGCAGTGGAGCAGTCCATGACAGCCAAGGACCGGGCCGCGGGCGCGAGAGGTCGTGCCCGGACGCCGCATCCCCACCCCTGACGCCGCCCATTCCCTTGCCATCGTCGCCATCGGAAGGAACGCAATGTCCCCCGGCTCACGATCGCCCGCCGCGGCGACCACCGCCCTGCCCCGGGTCACGAGACCCTCCAGCACCCACCACAGCCGCTCCCGAGCGGCCCACCGGCTTCCGCACCCGACCGGCACCGCACGCGACCGCTCCCCGGCCAGCCACCTGCCCGCGCACGCAACCGACACGGCACGCGGCGGGCGGACCGCCGTCCTGGCGGCCACCGCGCCGGAGCCCTCGGAGGTCCGCGCGCCATGACCGCGTTCAAGTCGCTGGGAGCCGCGGTGTCACCCGTCGCCGAGGACGTCGGCGCGGCGGAGCGGGAGCCCACGGCCACGACCCGGCAGTTGCTGCGGCTGATGGGCACAGGCGCGCTCGACGAGACGATCGCCCGCGAGATGGGCGTGAGCGTCCGGACCGTGCACCGCCGGATCACCCGCCTCCAGGAGCTGCTGGGCGTGCGCTCGCGCTTCCAGCTCGGGGTGATCGCCCGCGAACGGGGTTGGGTGTGACCCTGGCCGAGGCCCGGCCGCGCACCCGTGCGCCCATCGGAACTCGGCACGGCGCGCACTGGTGCGCGGTCGGCGGCGTCCGGCGGCTCCGGACAGGTGCGCACACCGGCGGGCAGCGTCCGGCGGCCCCGGCAGTCGCACACAGGGGCGCGCGGCACTCGGCGGCCCCGGCGGTTGCGCACACCGACGCGCGGCATCCGGAGGCCCCGGCGGTTGCGCAACACGGCGCGCGGCA
>NZ_JBHYXZ010000322.1:0-1532 GCF_042752395.1 Actinosynnema sp. NPDC059335
CAACACCCCCCGGGGGGGCGGGGGCACCCTATCACGCCCCGCCCCCCCCGCTCGTTCGGCCTGCCAGTGCCGCTAGTGCACCCTCAGCCGGTCCTCGAAGGCGGCCACCAGCGACCGCCACGCCACCTGCTCCTCGTCGAACGGGGCGCTGGGCGCGAGCCGCGTGGGGTCCGGCTTGAGCACGTACGACACCAGCCACCCCAGCCGCTCGGACTGGTTCAGGGCGACCTTCACGGAGTCGTCGTTGGCCCACTCGCCCGCGTCCTCCAGCAGTTCGACCACCAGGTCGAGCTGCGTGGGGTCGATCGCGTCCGGGCCGTCCACGATGTCCTCGTCCAGGCCGGTGAGCACGTAGACGTTGTCCGGGTCGACCTCGACCTCCAGGTCGCCGCCGGTCGCCTTGGTGACCAGCTCGCCCCAGGTCGACACCTCGGCCAGGTCGTTGTCGTCGGCCTCGACGATGAACCGGGCCAGCGCGCGCGGCGAGGTGAAGACGTCGATCTTGCCCTTGCGGCCGAGGAACACCGGCTGGTCGTCCAGGTAGCAGCGCAGCGTGTAGTACTCGCCCGCACCGCTGATGATCTTGATCGGGTCGATGCCGATCTCGTTCCAGAACGAGACGGGCTCCTCGTCGTCGTCCTCGTCGTCCTCGTCCCGGGTGGCCGCCGCCGCGGCGTTGGCCTCCTCGAACTCGGCCAGCTCGTCCTGCGCGGCCTTCAGCGCGGTCTCGTCGACCTCCGGCGTGGTCACGACCTCGTCGATCGCGTCCAGCACCTCGTCCCACTTCTCGGCGACGACCTGGGAGATCTCGGTCCACAGCGCCTGGCCCTCGCGGCCGGTGAACGGCAGCGTGCCCTGCGGCAGCAGGGCGAAGCCCTCGGCCGAGTCCAGGACCTCGTGCACCTTCTCCAGGTCGCACACGTCGGCCAGGGAGCGCACGATCGAGATCACGTCGGCCAGCTCGCCGATGACCCAGGTGTCGGGCTCCTCGGCGACCAGCTCCGGCACGCCGACCAGGTCGAACTGGTGGTTGTCGTCCGGCGACAGCTCGCCGACCGACAGCCCCGGCACGACGTGCCACGCCGGGTGGTCGGTCAGGTCGTGCTCCTCGGCCTTGCGCACGAACGCCGCCAGGTGCGCGGCATCGGGGAACGCGTACAGGTCCTCCTCGTGGCCGAGGAAGGCTTCCCACTCCTCGCCCTCTTCCCGCCAGCGCGGGGCCCACAGGGTGACCACATCACCCTGGGTGAGCCCCAGCTCGATCGGGACGATGTCCTGTGCCATCCGACCTCCCGGTCACGCCATGCCCCTTTGCGATGCGCTGGCAAGACTACGGGGTCGATCACGCACTACTGCCGTTGACCACGGAAAGGGTCCGCGAAGTAGTCGTCGTCGTCCGCTTCCTCGGGCGTCGGGCGGGGCGCGGGGCGGCCGCGCTGCTGCCCGGCCCACGGCGGCGGTGGCGGGCCGGCGGGCCGCCGCGGCGGTTCCGCCGACCAGGCCGGACGCGACGGCGCGGGCGGTGCGGGCGC
>NZ_JBHYXZ010000323.1:0-1451 GCF_042752395.1 Actinosynnema sp. NPDC059335
CGCGGCCACGCCGTGACCGTGTGGGAGGCCGGCGGCGAACTCGGCGGCCAGGTGCGGGTCGGCCGGCGCGGCGCGGGCCGGGGCCACCTCGACCGCCTCCGCGCGCACCAGCACCGCCGGTTCGCCGCGCTCGGCGTGCCGGTCCGGCCGCACCGGGCCACCGCCGCCGACGTGCTGGCCGAGTCGCCGGACGCGGTGGTGGTCGCGACCGGCGCCGTGCGGCGGGCCCGCGTGGTCCCCGGCTGGGGCCGCGCGCTGACCCCGGAGCAGGCGCTGGCCGGCCGCGACTGGGTGGGCCGCGTTGTGCTCGTGCTGGACGACGAGGGCGCGTGGACCACGGCGTCGGTCGCCGAGACGGCCGCCCGCGCCGGGGCGCGGGTGCACGTGGTAACGGCCGCGGGCACCGTGCTGTGGGGCGTGAGCGAGTACAGCCGGATGACGGCCGTCGAACGGCTGCGCTCGCTGGACGTGGGCCTCTGGGCCTCCGCCACCGCCGAACTCCGCGACGGCGTCGCGGTGGTGGCCAACGCGTTGACCGGCGCCGTCACCGAGATACCCGGGATCGCGGACGTGGTCGCCGTCGACCCGCCGGACGCGCTGGACGAGCTGTCCGACGCGCTCGCCGAGGCGAACGTGCCCGTGCACGTCGTCGGCGACGCGGTCGCGCCCCGATCCCTGCTGGAAGCCGTGGCCGAGGGGCATGCCGTCGGCCGGACGATCTGAGGAGGCCCGCATGGCCCGCAAGCTCGTGCTGCTCACCTACAACATCAAGCCCGGGGTGCCGCTGGAGGAGTACGCCGAGTACACCCGCAGCGTCGACTACCCGGTGTTCCGCCGGCACCCCGGCATCCAGGACTACGCCAACTACGTCGTGCGGCGGAACGCGCGCGGCGAGGAGTGGTTCAAGCACTTCGACCTGATGTTCGTGGACGACCTCGACGCCTTCCACGCCGGCGGGAAGCTGCACCACGGCGACCCGGCCGTGCTGGAGCACGCGGCCGGCTGGCGGGAGAAGTGGGGCAGCGACCCGGCCACCGGGTGGCGCACGGACGTCAACATCACCTACGCCGACGAGATCTGGGGGTGACGCGACCCCGGGACGGCCGGGTCGTCCTGCCGGCCGTCCTGGTCGGCGCCGGGTACATGCTCCCGCTCTACCTCACCGGCGCGCTCGGCGTGGCGATCCGGGACGACCTCGGGCTGAGCGCGACGCGGTTCGGCGCGGTGGTGTCGGTGTTCTTCGCCCTGGGCGGGGTGCTGATGCCGTTCGGCGGCCGCGTGGTGGACCGGATGGGCGCGGCCGCGGCCGTGCGGCTCTCGGTCGCGGGCGCGGCGTCGTGCCTGGCCGCGGCGGCCGCCCTGGGCGGCACCGCCGCGGGGCTCGCCGCCGCGCTGGCCGTCGGCGGGGTCGGCACGGCGGTCGCGGGCCCGGTGGGCGGCATGCTCATCGC
>NZ_JBHYXZ010000324.1:0-1438 GCF_042752395.1 Actinosynnema sp. NPDC059335
TCAGTCGTCCCTACCGTTTGAGTTGTCCGGCCTCGTAGGGTTCGGATGCCCCGGGAGGGGCGGGTGTGGCTTTCAGTCGTCTGCCGCCGGTGTGGCTCTGCTCGACTTGCCGCCCGCCTCTCCAGGACGGACTCGGCCTCTGATTAAGAGCTGCGAACCGATCGCTGTGTAGGGACCTGGCGGCGGGGTCGTCTGCGGGCATGGTCAGGAAATCGCTGGTGAGAGGCATGAGTTGACGCAACTGTGGGCCGGGGTGGACATCGGCCGGGAACACCATCACGTGGCCGTGGTCGACGCCGAGGGGAAGCGTGTGTTCTCCCGGCGGGTGGCCAATGACGAGACCGCGCTGTTGACCGTGATCGGTGACGTGTGCGCCCTGGCGGATCGCATCGGGTGGGCCATCGACCTCAACAGCACCGAGTCCGCGCTGCTGCTGACCCTGCTGCTCGACCACGGCCAACAGGTCGCCTACGTTCCGGGCATCATGGTCAACCGGGCCGCCGCCGGCTACCGCGGCGCGGGCAAGACCGACGCCAAGGACGCCCTGATCATCGCCGACCAAACCCGGATGCGCCGCGACCTGACGATCCTGGACGGCGACGACGAGCTGGTCGTCGAACTGCGCCTGTTGGTGGCCCGCCGCCAGGACCTGGTCGCCGACCGCACCCGCGCGGTCAACCGGCTCCACGACCAGATACTGGCCATCTGTCCCGCACTGGAACGAGCGCTGGAGCTGACCAACCAAGGCCCCTTGATCCTGCTGACCGGCTTCCAGACCCCGGCCGCGCTGCGCGGGATCGGTGTCGACGCCCTGACGGATTGGTTGCGGAACCGCAAAGTCCGCAACGCCACCGTGTTGGCGGGGAAGGCCGTCGCCGCCGCCGAAACCCAGCACCGGACTCTTCCCGCAGAGCGGACGGCCGCACTCCTGGTCGCCCAGCTCGCCCAGGGGGTGATCACCCTCAACGCGCAGATCAAGGACATCGACCGGCTCATCGAGGACCGGTTTCTCCGTCATCCCCACGCCAAGGTGATCATCAGCATGCCGGGCATCGGCATCCTGCTCGGCGCCGAGTTCCTCGCCGCCACCGGCACCGTCGACCGGTTCGCCACCGCCGACCGACTCGCCAACTTCGCCGGTGTCACACCGGTGCCCCGCGACTCCGGTCGCATCAGCGGCAACCTGCACCGACCCAAACGCTACAGCCGGCCACTGCAACGGGTGTTCTACACATCCGCCCTGATCAGCGTCCAGAGCTGCCCGGAGTCCAGGCGCTTCTACGACCGCAAACGAGCCGAGGGCAAACACCACACCCAGGCAGTTCTCGCCCTCGCCCGCCGACGCGTCAACGTCCTGTGGGCACTGCTGCGCGACAACCGGCCCTATCAACCCACGCCTCCCCTCGCCGCCGCCGCTTGACAAACGGATTAAGAGTCG
>NZ_JBHYXZ010000325.1:0-1420 GCF_042752395.1 Actinosynnema sp. NPDC059335
GGGCGGCCGCGCGCGCCCTCCCCCCCCCCCCCCCGCCCGCGCGGGGGGGCGCGCCCCCCCCCGCGGCGCGACCCGGACGGGCGCCTGGCCGGCCGCATCCCGCCGCTGCCCGGGACGCGGCCCGGCGGCGCAGGCCCTCCGGAATCCGGGAGGACGTCCGCGTTCCGGCCGGCCGGCTAATTGCCGGCCCGGCTCCGGCGTGATAGGGGAGAATCCCCGGAAATGCGTGCCGAAGTCGTCGGCGTCGCTTCCGAACCGATCACGAAGGCCGGCCGGCTAATGTTTTAGCGGTTCCCCGGCGCGGTGTCGTCGGCCGCCGGCCCGGCGGGTCGGGTGCCGGCCCCCGGGGGAACCGTCGTCCGGTGTGGCCCCCGTTCGGCCCGGCAGCGGTGGTCGGACCCGGCGGAGCTAAAAATATCAGGGTCATTCTTTAGCATTCGACAATGCGTTCGACGGTTCCCGCGCTAACGCGTGCGAAACTTTTTCGTCGCATCTTGACCGTGCGCAGGTCATCCCTCACAGTTTGATCGACGCGATCGGTACCGCGGCTGTGGCGACGCAGTCCGTGCGCCCGTCTTCGGTCCTCGGATTGTCCACGATGACGTAATCGTTGTTCGTCCAGGGGGCGCGAGATGGACCACCCGGCGTAGACGGTCGTTCGGACGTTGCCCGTGCCGCGGACTGCCCCCACCTCGACGAAGAGGAGCCCGCCCATGGCCGGAACAGGCCATCACCCGCCCACCGCCGTCCCCCGAGCCCGCAGGCGTCGGGTGGTCGGCGCCGCCGCCGTCGCCGCCGTGCTGCTCGGCGGCGTGGTGGCGGCGGTCGGCGCGACGCCCGCGTCGGCGGCGACCGTCGACACCAACGCCTGGTACGTGCTGGTCAACCGCAACAGCGGCAAGGCGTTGGACGTCTACAACCTCGCCACGAACGACGGCGCGCGCATCACCCAGTGGACCCGCAACGACGGCAACCAGCAGCAGTGGCAGTTCGTCGACTCCGGCGGCGGCTACTACCGGGTGAAGTCGCGGCTGTCGGGCAAGGTCCTCGACGTCTACAACTTCTCGACCGCCGACGGCGGCTCGATCGTGCAGTGGACCGACAACAACACCACCAACCAGCAGTTCCGCCTGGCCGACTCGGACGGCGGGTACGTGCGGCTGATCAACCGCAACAGCAACAAGGCCCTGGAGGTGCAGGGCGCGTCGACCGCGGACGGCGGCAACATCGTCCAGTACAGCGACTGGGGCGGCGCGAACCAGCAGTGGCAGTTCGTCCGCGTCGGCGGGTCCGGCCCGACGACGACCACGACGACCTCGCCGGGTGGCGGGTGTTCGCTGCCGTCGACCTACCGCTGGTCGTCGTCGGGTGTGCTGGCGAACCCGAGGTCGGGCTGGGTCTCGCTCAAGGACTTCACCTA
>NZ_JBHYXZ010000326.1:0-1323 GCF_042752395.1 Actinosynnema sp. NPDC059335
CTGAGCTTCCCCCGATAACCCGAGGCGGTTGTTACCTGGATGCGGTCGGTGCCGCCGGGATGGTAGCTGGCCGGGCCTGAGCGGTGTGCCAGGCGGCTTCGTACTCGTCGGGGCTGAGCCAGCCGAGGTCCTTCTGGATGCGTTCGGTGTTGTAGAACCCGTCGATATAACGGAACAGGTCGTTCTCGGCCTCGTCACGGGTGCGCCAGGAGCGGCGGTAGACCAACTCGATCTTCAACGTGGAGAAGAAGTTCTCCATCAGGGCATTGTCATACGAGTCGCCGACCGACCCCATCGACGGCAGAATACCGTTGTCCGCCAACCGTTCCGTGAATCGAAAGGCCGTGTAGGTCGACCCGCGGTCGCTGTGGTGGATCAGCTGCCCGTCGCGCACGTCGCGCGACCAGATCGCGTACTCCAGCGCACCCAGGACCAGGTCGGTGTCGCAGCGGTCGCTGGTCTTCCAGCCCACGATCCGGTTGGAGAACGCGTCGCGCACCGCGGCCAACCAGAAGGCGCCCTCGCCGGTGCGGATCCGGGTCGCGTCGGCCACCCACAACCGGTCCGGCGCGGGCGCGGTGAAGTCCCGGTTCACCCGATCGGGCGCCGGTGCGGCCCGCGGATCCTGCCTGGTCGACGGCGTCCGCCAGTGTTTGCGCAGGAACGCGCCCTGCAGGCTGGCCTGGCGCATCAGCCGTTCGACCCGCTTGCGCGACACCCGGATACCCCGACGCCGCAGGATCTGGTGTACCCGCGGGCTGCCATAGGTGCCGCCCGAGGCGGTGTGGATGTCGGTGATTTCGTCGGTGATCGCCCGGTCCTCGCGTTCGCGATCCGACGGGGCGGCCTGTCGGGCCACCCAGCCGCGGTAGGTGGACGAGGCGACACCGAGAACCCGGAGGACGAACTCGACCCCGAAGCGGCCGCGAAGCTGCTCGACGAGCTTCACGACCGTCGCCGGGTCGGGTCGAGTTCCGCCGCGAAAAACGCGGATGCGGTCTTGAGGATCTCGTTGGCCCGCTTGAGCTCCGCGTTCTCTTTACGGAGGCGGCGCAGCTCCTCCGACTCGGTCGTGGTGGGCCTGTCGTCCCGCTCGCCGCGGTCGGCCTCGTCCTGCCGGATCCAGTTCCGCAACGCCTCGTGGTGCACGCCCAGCTGCTCGGCCAGGCGCCGGATCACCGGCTTCGGATCCGACTCCCGGTACAACCGGACAGCCCGAGCCCGCAACTCGTCGGGGTACTTCTTCGGTGGTGCCACGGACGACTCCCTTCAGGCCCTATCGGACCATGCCTGGAAAGCCACCGGGCTACCGGGGGAAGCTCA
>NZ_JBHYXZ010000327.1:0-1294 GCF_042752395.1 Actinosynnema sp. NPDC059335
GGCTCGGTGGGCGGGCCCCGACCGGGGTCAGGCGGTGAGCAGGCGCAGGCCGTAGACCGACAGGATCTCGTTGATCGGCTGGAACCAGGTGCGGCCGCCCGAAGAGCAGTTGCCGTACCCGCCCGACGTGACGCCCTGGGCCTGGTCGCCGGTGATGAACGAGCCGCCCGAGTCGCCGCCCTCGGCGCACACGCTGGTGCCGGCCATCTGGTGCACGTCGCCCTGCGCGTAGTGGATGGTCTCGTTGCGGGACTGGATCACGCCGCAGTGCCAGCGGGTGGTCGAGCCGGAGCGGCAGACCGACGTGCCGACCGGGGCCTCCCACGAGCCGCGCACCAGCGCGTCGGGCACGGTGCCCCAGCCGAGCACGACGGGCACGTTCCACCAGCCGCCGCCGGTGCGGACCCAGGCGTAGTCGTTGCCGGGGAACGAGGAGCCGGCGAACTGGCCCTGCCAGGTCCGGTCCCAGCCGTAGACCTGCGCGCCGACACCGCCGCAGTGGCCCGCGGTGACGTACCCGCCGTGCACCGAGAAGCCGATGGAGCAGCGGACGTTGCCGGTGTAGTACGGGTCGCCGCCGACGGTGCCGGCCGCGAACGGCACGGGCGCGGTGACGCCCTCGGTGTTGACCCGGATCGGCCCCAGCCGCCGGGCCTGCGCCAGGAACCGCTCGACCTCGGCGGTCTGCACGCCGGGCTGCACGTCGACCACGACCGCGCCGCTGCGCGGGTCGGGGTGCCAACTGGTCACCGCCGAGGGCACCTGGCCGGCGGCGGACAGCGCGTCCACGCGGTCCTTGACCCGGTCCAGCTCGGCGGCCGTCCGGCCGACCAGCCGCGGCTCCGCGCCGGCCGCCCGGACCCGGTCGGCCGCGGCGGCGTCGGTCACGCCGACCACGAGCACGCCCTTGTCCTGGTCGAACCACGTGCCGCCGAAGGACGACCCGGCCGCCGTGCGGGCGGCGGGGGCGGTTCGGGTGGCCCGGTCCTCCTGGGCGAGCCTGGTGAGGACCTGCTGTTCGGTGAGCCCGAACGCGGCCTGCATGGCGGGCACCAGCCCGGGCGAGAGTGGTTCCGCGGCCGGCGCGGCCTGGGCGGTCGGCGCCACGGCCAGACCGCCGGCCAGCGCGGCCGCCACCCCCAGTTTCGTCAACGTTGTCAGTCGCACGCCTTCCTCCTCGTCCACAGGGCGGGGGGGGGGGGGGGGGGGGGGCGGGGTCGCCGCCCCCCACCAGCTTTTTATCACCCCCACCGGTTATCTTGAAAAACAAAAGACCCCCCCCTGACACCCCCCC
>NZ_JBHYXZ010000328.1:0-1252 GCF_042752395.1 Actinosynnema sp. NPDC059335
TACTAGTAGCGTGTCGCTGTTTAGTTGTGGTGCTTGCGGCTGGGAGGCTGTTGTCCGGCAGGTCCTTTCCCCTGCCGGACAAGGACTGGTGTGGTGGTATCGCATTTGAAGCGGCCGGTCAGGTTGTCGGCACGGGATCGTGAGGAGTTGATCCGGTGGACCACGACGGGTGTGCATCCGGCGTCGTCGATCATGCGGGCCCGGGTGCTGCTCGCGCTGGACACCTCGGCAGGCGAGCCTGATTCGAAGGAAGTGGTCGCGGCGCGGCTCGGGGTCTCGGGCGAGACGCTGCGGCTGGTCGCCAGGCGGTTCGCCGAGACCGGCGGCGATGTCCTGGCCACGATCTCGCGCAAGAAGCGTGACCTTCCGCCGGTGCCGTCCCCGGTGACGGGAGAGGTGGAGGCCCGGCTGATCGCGCTGGCGTGCTCGACGCCGCCGGAGGGGTATGCCCGGTGGTCGTTGCGGCTGCTGGAGAAACACGTCGAGCTCACCGAGGACATCCCGAACCTGGACCACTCGACCATCGGCCGGGTTTTGAAAAAACGGAACTGCGTCCTCATCTGAGGAAGTCCTGGAACATCCCGCCGCGGGCGAACGCGGAGTTCGCCGCCCGCATGGAGGACGTCCTCGCCGTCTACGCCCGGCCGCACGACCCCGCCCGTCCGGTGGTGTGCATGGACGAGAAACCTTTCCAGCTACTGGGTCAGGTCCGCGACCCGCTGCCTGCCCGGCCGGGCAGGGATGCCCGCCACGACAGCGAATACGCCCGGTGCGGCACCTGCTCGATCTTCGTGTGGGCCGAGCCCTTACGCGGATGGCGCCGCGTGCACGCCCTGGCCCGGCGCACCAAGATCGACTGGGCAGGGCAGGTCAAACACCTGCTGACCGTGGACTACCCCGACGCCGAGACCGTGGTGCTGGTCATGGACAACCTAAACACCCACGGCATCGCCTCCCTCTACGAGGCCTTCGAACCCGGCGAGGCCTTCGCCCTGGCCCAGCGCCTGGAGATCCACCACACCCCCAAACACGGATCCTGGCTCAACATCGCCGAGATCGAACTGTCCGCACTGTCCCGGCAATGCCTCGACCGCCGCATCAGCGACCTCGACACCCTCAACGCCGAACTCGCCGCCTGGCAACACGCCACCAACGCCAACCAGCGGGGAGTCGACTGGCAGTTCACCACCGACGACGCACGCGTCAAACTCCGCCACCTATACCCCAAAGGTTAGATGCGACGGTCTACTAG
>NZ_JBHYXZ010000329.1:0-1235 GCF_042752395.1 Actinosynnema sp. NPDC059335
GGGTGCGGGGGGGGTTGGGGGCTGCGGGGGGACCCCCCGGCCCTGCCGGGGGTCCCACCCTGCCCGGTGGGCGCCGGGGGGGGGCCCCCGCGGCCCGTCACGGCCGGGTGGTCGTCACCGCCGGGTCCGCCGCCGACGCCCGCGCGCGACGGGCCACGGCGAAGCCGAACACCAGGGCGGTGAAGAACATGACGAAGCCGTAGGTCACCGAGGGCATCGCCATCTCGGTGCTGTCGAGCAGGGTCGGGCTCATCGCGATGGCGATCGACAGCGGCGCGTTGTGCAGGCCGATCTCGAACGCCGACGCGATCGACTCGCGCCGGCCGACCCGGAACAGGCGCGGGCCGAAGTAGCCGACCGCCATGCCGAACAGGTTGAACAGCACGACCACGGCGATGATGTCCCCCAGGATCCGGAAGACCTCCTCCCCCAGGCCGCTGAGCACGCTGGCGATCATCATGACCAGCACGATCACCGACAGGACCTTCACCGGGCGCTCCATGCGGACGGCGAACGAGGTGAACCTCGCCCGCAACGCCATGCCCACGGCGATCGGGATCAGCACGATGGAGAAGACCTGGACGACCTTGTCGAACTGCAGGCCGATCGAGCTGTCCGCGCCGAGGAAGCCCGCCACCGACAGGTTCACGATCAGCGGCAGGGTGAACATGGCCAGCACCGAGTTGACCGCGGTCAGCGAGATGTTCAACGCCACGTCGCCCTTGAACAGGTGGCTGTAGAGGCTCGCCGTGCTGCCGCCGGGGGACGCGGCCAGCAGCATCATGCCGATCGCCAACTCCGGCCGCAGGTCGAACGCGACCACCAGGCCCAGGCAGATCGCCGGCAGCACCAGCATCTGGCCGACCAGGCAGACCACCATCGCGCGCGGGTACCTCACCACGCGGCGGAAGTCCTCCAGGGTCAGCGTGAGGCCGAGCCCGAGCATGATGACGGCCACGGTGATCGGGAACAGGAGGAGAACCGTGGAGTTGCTCATGCCGCCCTGCCTTCCGCTCGGCTGCGAGGTACAGGGAGTCTCACACCGGCGCGCGGCCCGCTACTTCTCCGCCGTTGCCGTTCACGTCCGTTCAGGGTGTCCGGGGGCGGGTCGACCCGAATGCCGGGTACGTCCACGCGCGGGGGCCGCCCGGCGGGGGGGGGGCGCGGCGCGGTCGCGTAGGTGCCGTGGGTTGGCGGCCGCAGGGGGGGGGGGGGGCGCAGCGCGGCCTCCCGCC
>NZ_JBHYXZ010000330.1:0-1216 GCF_042752395.1 Actinosynnema sp. NPDC059335
CGGACCGCCACCCGGCCGATCGGGCTGTTCGACGCGCGGGGTTTCCGGTCCAGGATCGCCGCCGAGTGCGATTTCGACCCGGACGCCGCCGGGCTGTCGGCCGTGGAGGTCGCCCGGATGGACCGGTACGTGCGGTTCGCCGCGGTGGCCGCGGACGAGGCGTGGCGGCAGGCCGGACTCGACGTCGAGGACCCCTGGCGGGTGGGCGTGTGCACGGGGTCGGCGGTCGGCGCGACCACGCGGCTGGAGCTGGACTACGTCGCCACCTCGCACGCGGGCCGGCGGTGGCTGGTCGACCCGGGGGCGGCGTCCCCGTTCCTGTCCCGCGCCCTGTCGCCCGCCACGCTGGCCGCGGAGGTCGCCGACCGGGTCGGCGCGCGCGGACCGGTGCGCACCGTGTCGACCGGCTGCACCGCCGGGCTGGACGCGGTCGGCCACGCCGCCCGCCTCATCGAGGAGGACCGGGCGGACGTCGTGGTCGCGGGCGCGGCGGAGTCCCCGATCTCGCCCATCGCGGTGGCGTGCTTCGACGCGATCGGGGCCACCTCGACCCGCAACGACGACCCCGGTCACGCGGCCCGGCCGTTCGACCGCGACCGCGACGGGTTCGTGCTCGGCGAGGGCGCGGCCGTGCTGGTGCTGGAGGAGTGGGGGCACGCCCGTCGCCGGGGCGCGGTGGTGCTGGCCGAGGTCGCGGGTTTCGCGACCCGCAGCAACGCCCACCACATGACCGGTCTGACCGCGGAGGGCGTCGAGATGGCCGAGGCGGTGCGGCGCGCCCTGGCGCAGGCCCGGTTGGCCCCCGGGGACGTGGACTACGTCAACGCGCACGGTTCGGGCACCCGGCAGAACGACCGGCACGAGACCGCCGCGCTGCGCCGGGCGCTCGGCGCGCACGCGTACCGGACGCCGGTCAGCTCGATCAAGTCGATGGTCGGCCACTCGCTGGGCGCGGTCGGCGCGATCGAGCTGGTGGCCTGTGTGCTGGCGCTGGGGGAGGGGGTGGTCCCGCCGACGGCGAACCTGGACACCCCCGACCCGGAGTGCGACCTGGACTACGTGCCGCACACGGCGAGGGAACGGGACCTGCGCGCGGTGCTGTCGCTGGGCAGCGGGTTCGGCGGGTTCCAGTCCGCGGTCGTGCTGACCCGTCCGGACCGGCGATGACCGCCGTGGTGACCGGCCTGGGCGTGATCGCACCCAGCGGTGTCGGCGT
>NZ_JBHYXZ010000331.1:0-1156 GCF_042752395.1 Actinosynnema sp. NPDC059335
ATCCTGAAGAACGATCACAGCAGGGTGCTCCATCGTGGAACCCGCTGTACGCCCTGGTCCTGGCAGGAACGGACCCTCGGCTTCCCCACGAGGAACCACGAACTCAAGTGATGTCGCATAAACTGCTGCCGCGGCCGGTGGCGTTGCTGCTGTTCACCCTGGTGGTCCACCCCGACACCGGGGTCGGCGACCTCACCACCGCGCAGATCCGGGACCTGCACGCGGGCCGGATCGCCAACTGGCGCGACGTGGGCGGCAAGGACGTGCCGGTGCGCCTGGTCGGCCGCAACACCGGCTCGGGCACCCGCCGGGCGTTGGAGGAGCACGTGCTGGGCTCGTGGCAGCAGGGCGCCAACTCGGTCGACTGCCGGACCGTGGGCGCCGGCGCGCAGGACGGCGTCGTGCGGTGCGAACGGGGCTCCACGCGGGAGGTGCTGGACACCGTGGCGGCCACACCCGGCGCGCTCGGCTACAGCGAGTTCGGCCTGGCGACCGCGACGGAGGGGGTCGTGCCGGTGCGCATCAACGGCTTCGAGGCCACCACCGAGGGCGTGGATCGCGGCCTCTACCCGTTCTGGGAGACCGAGATCGCCTACACCTACGCCGTGCCGCAGGCCGACGCCCTGCCCGCGAGCTTCCTGCGCTACCTGACCAACCAGGTGGGCCAGGACATCATCCGCGCGTCGGGCCACCGCCCGTGCACGGAGATGGAGAACCCTCTCCTGTGCCGTCCGGAATGACCCGTTCGTCGGAGTGTCCCGCCGGGCATGATGATGAGCAATTCATCGGATGTCCAGACTGGTGTCACTTCTCGTTCACCCTTACGGTCGATCCCGGCAGCGGTTCGGAGTACGTGCCGGCGGCGGGGATTCCCCCGCCCGTGGTGGGAGGGCTCTGATGGTCGAGAAGCTCGAAGGGCACCAGGTCCGCGACCCGCGCCGACTGCGGGCCAACGTCGAGGTCCAACTGGACCAGGCCGCCGAGGAACTGACCCGCCGCCTGGCGGGCCGCGTCGCCTACCAGGTCGTGCGCGACGCCGTCACCGACGCCTACCACCGGCTCGCGGCCCAGGCCAAGGTCCACGGCTTCCTCCCCATCCTGGCCGCCCGTTCCGCGCAGCAACGCCTCCAGTCGTCCTGAACGGTCCGGGTCGGAC
>NZ_JBHYXZ010000332.1:0-1150 GCF_042752395.1 Actinosynnema sp. NPDC059335
GCCACCCCACCCCCGCCAGACTGCCTGACTGCTGACTGGGGTACGGGCTCCCCGACCCGGGGCGGCCCCGGGTACCCACCCCGCGGCCGCCACGGGCATGGCGTTGACCGGGGGGCTCGGCGAGGCCGCGCCGTCCGCCCAGGTCGGCACGCTCGCGTCGAGCGCGGGCTGCGGCAAGGCGCCGACGATGCGCAGCGGCACCCACACCATCACCAGCAGCGGCAAGAGCCGCAGCTTCATCCTGCGCGTCCCGGACGGCTACGACAGCAACCGGGCGTACCGGCTGATCTTCGCGTTCCACTGGCGCGGCGGCACGATGAACGACGTGTCCTCGGGCGGCACGAGCGGCACGGCGTGGTCGTACTACGGGATGCAGGAGCAGTCCAACAACAGCGCGATCCTGGTCGCGCCGCAGGGCCTCGGCAACGGCTGGGCCAACTCCGGCGGCGAGGACATCACGTTCGTCGACGACATGATGCGGCGGATCGAGGGCGACCTCTGCGTGGACACGGGCCTGAGGTTCGCGATGGGCTTCAGCTACGGCGGCGGCATGAGCTACGCCATCGCGTGCGCCCGAGCCAACGCGTTCCGGGCCGTGGTGGTCTACGCCGGCGCGCAGCTCAGCGGGTGCGCCGGCGGCACCCAGCCGATCGCGTACTTCGGCCTCCACGGCATCACCGACAACGTCCTGAACATCTCGATGGGCCGGTCGTTGCGCGACACCTTCGTGCGCAACAACGGCTGCGCGGCGCAGACCCCGCGCGAACCGGCGCAGGGCAGCATGTCCCACATCACCACGACGTACTCCTGCCGGGCGGGGTACCCCGTGCAGTGGGCCGCGTTCGACAACGGGCACATGCCCGGCCCGGTGGACGGCACGTACACCGAGAGCGGGGTCCGGACCTGGACCAAGGGCGAGGCGTGGAAGTTCATCTCCCAGTTCCAGGGCACGCCGCCGTCGAGCACCACCACCACGACCAGCACCACCACGACGACGAGCACCACCACCACGACCACGACGTCCAACCCGCCGGGTGACGGCTGCCGCGTGACCGACACGGTGAACGCGTGGAACACGGGGTTGACGTCGGAGATCACGATCACGAACACGGGGTCGGCGGCGATCTCGGGTTGGTCGTTGGTGTTCACG
>NZ_JBHYXZ010000333.1:0-1087 GCF_042752395.1 Actinosynnema sp. NPDC059335
TGTAGTGACTAATCAGGTTGTTGACGGCGTGTCGGGTTGAAGACGGGAGGACCTCCGGGCGGAGTGGATGTGTCTGACGCATCCCATCGGCACACGGAGGTCCTCGCGTGCACAGTAACGCCCGCACCACCGTCCACGCCCGCAGACTGATCGTGGCCCGGCGTGCAGCCGGGTGGTCACCGGCCTGTATCGCCGAGCAACTGGGCATCTCGCGCGCCACGGTGCACAAGTGGCTGGCCCGGCATCGACGTGAGGGCGACGCCGGGCTGCTCGACCGCAGCTCGCGCCCGCACCGCAGCCCACGCCGCACCCCGGTCGAGGTCGAGGACCGCATCCTGGCCGCCCGCCGGCGGCTACGACGAGGACCGGTGCACCTGGCCGGACTGCTCGGTCTGCCCGCCTCCACCATCGGCCGGGTGCTGCGCCGCCGCGGCGAACCCGCCCTGGCCGCGGTCGACCCGATCACCGGCCTGTCGGTGCGCCACCGCCGCACCGACATCCGCTACGAACGCCGCCATCCCGGCGACCTGTTGCACGTCGACGTCAAGAAACTCGGCCGCGTCCCCGACGGCGGCGGCTGGCGGGCGCACGGCCGCAGCGAGAAAGTACGCGGCCGGGGCATCGGCTACGACTACTTCCATGTCGCGGTGGACGACCGCACCCGCATCGCCTACGTCGAGGCCCTCCCCGACGAGAAGGACATGACCTGCGCGGGCTTCCTGCACCGGGCGGTGGCCTGGTTCCGCGACCACGGCGTGGTCGTGCTGCGGGTGCTCACCGACAACGCCAAGGTCTACCGGGTCGGACGGAACTGGCGGGCGGTCTGCATCGCCCTGGCCATCCGCCGCCGCTTCATCAAGCCGGGCTGCCCCTGGACCAACGGCAAAGCCGAACGCTTCAACCGCACCCTGCAAACCGAGTTCGCCTACGCGAGAGCCTGGACAGGCAACGACCAGCGCCTGGCCGCCCTGCCCCGCTGGATCCACGACTACAACCACCACCGAGCCCACAGCGCCCTCGGCGGCCAGCCACCCATCACCCGACTGACCGCCTAGACGTCAACAACGTCACGAATCAGTACAGCTAG
>NZ_JBHYXZ010000334.1:0-1009 GCF_042752395.1 Actinosynnema sp. NPDC059335
ACGCGGTCCCGCCCCACCGCCGTTCCGCGTCCGGACGGGGTCATTCCAGGTCGCGCGGGTTGCGCGGGGTCGCCCTATTGCGGACCCCTTGATGCCTGCACTCTGTTAACACGTTCGTCCATTCGAGTGGTAACGACTTCCGAAGTGGTGCTCCCATGCTGGTCAGCGAGGGCCAAGATCGAGCCGTTCGTCGCTCTCGGTAAATTTCCCCCTCTCAGATGCGTCCATCTGTGTAAGGCTTGAGCCCGTTCGGCAGGTCGGGGGGCCGCCGAACCCACCCGAAGCTCAGCCGCAGAGGATGCCCCGTTCAGGGGTCCCGTTGTAGGGGAGGCAACGCCATGTCCCGAACCGACCCGAAGCTGGTCGCGGAGATCGACGCCATCGAGGACCGCCTCGCCGACGAGGCGCCCGTCGCGGAGCCCGGTGAGGTCGTGCCGATCGAGGTCCTGCCCGACGACGCCGTGCCCGGCGAGGTCGCGCCCGGTGACGTCGTGCCGATCGAGGTCGGGCCCGGCGAGGTCGTCCCGATCGAGGTCGTGCCGGGCGACGGCGAGCCGGGCGACGGCGGCGTCGTCGAGCCCACCGGCGGTCCGTACAAGCCGACGGGCGACCCGGTGGACGAGCCGCTGGTGCGGCCCATGGGCGGCCCGTACAAGCCCACGAGCGAGCCGACGGCCGACCCGCTGGTGCGGCCGATGGGTGGTCCGTACAAGCCGACCGGCGACCCGGAGCCCGAGCCCAACGGCGGCCCGTACAAGCCGACCACCGACGAGCCGGCGGCCGTCGCGCAGGCCCAGTGACCCGGCGCCGACGAGGGCGCTGAAGTGATCGTGGATGGCGCCCGCCCCCGGCCGGGGGGCCCCCCCAGTTAGCGGGGTTGACAAAAAAGACGGGCCGCGTAAAAACACTGGGAGGGGCCGGCACGCGCCCCCCCACCCGGGCCCGCCGCCCCGCCCGCACCGCGATGAAGGAGATGAACGTCATCGGCACGATGCAGCTCCTGGCCGCG
>NZ_JBHYXZ010000335.1:0-1003 GCF_042752395.1 Actinosynnema sp. NPDC059335
CGAGTGCGGGGCGCGCGCGCCCCCCCAGTCGCGCTCCCTCTCGCGGGGGGCGGGGGCGGCGGGCGGGGGGGGGGGCGCCCCCCCCGTGGTCACGCGGAATTTCAGCAGAACCAGCCGTTTTGGACCCAGCCGTCCCGGTGGACGTTGCCGTAGGCGTGGCCGTAGACCCACTGGCGGCTGGGGGAGTAGCGCTGGACGTCGAAGTTCTCGCCGTAGTACAGGGTGCCGATGACGACGCCGGCGGCCGTCGCCCGGACGTACAGGTCCTGGGCGCAGACCTGGCGGACCTCCTGGGCGGAGACCGGGTCGGCGACGGCGGCCGGGGCCGCGATCGCGGTGAGCGCGAGCGCGAAGGCCGCGGCGGTGGTGGTTCGCTTGGTGGGCACGATCGGCTCCTCGGTCGCTCAGTCGAAGGCGAAGCAGCTGCGCAGCAGGAAGCCCCACTGGCTGTGGTTGTGCCACAGGGACATCGCGGACCGGCCGTCGCCGGTGATGTACCGGACGCCGATCCACGTGCCGCGCGGCAGGACCACGATCGGGTCGCGGTGGACGCCGCCGCTGTAGTTGCCGAACAGGGTGGTGGACTCGCAGGTGGTGTGCGCTTCGCGCATCGGCACCCACGGGTCGTTGACGGTGCCGCTGCCCGCCAGGGCGGTCACCGGGTCGGGCGCGGCGACGGCGGGCGCGGTGGCGGCGGTCGTGGAGAGCACGAGGGCGACCAGGGCGACCAGGACGCCGGAGATCGTGCGCATCGGTCGGTTCACGGACAGGTCCTCTCGGGGCAGGGTGGAGAGCACGCTGACGGTCTGAAAAATCGTTACCGGATCTGACGTGTGCGCGGTGGCTTTTTCACTCGCCCGGTCCAGCGGCCGGCGGGACGTCCCTGCGGGACGCCGAACGCCGACCGGGGCTTGACGGCGGTCCACCGGAGGCGCAATGGTCTGTACCAGCAACCGTGAGAGCGCTCTCAAGACCTGTCTCGGGCGCGTGACCGGCCCTGCAC